>NZ_JBFACT010000048.1:0-73051 GCF_040640995.1 Amycolatopsis sp. NPDC021455
GTCTTGAACGAGTCGTTCAGGACCTGGGGTGTCTCGAACGACTCGTTCAAGACACCCCAGCCCCGCAGCCCCGCGGGATTCACGGCTACCGCCGGCCACAGGAGCTCGCCGGGTACAGGTAGCCGCGCGAGGCAACCCGCATCACCACACCAGACATCGACGCTACTGAGAAAACCTCACTGGGGCGCTTGGGCCCGAACGTCAAACAACTGGCGATGCGACGTGGAGCTGCCGGAAGGCACGGACTGGGCGCGCTACGGTTTCACCGTGCCCGAAGTCGACGTCGTGCACTCGCTCGGCATGGAGATCTACGTCGGCACCGTCCAGCCCGCGATCCGCTGGCTGGGCGTGGTCACCTGGTGGCCCGGCGGTGGGGCCGGTTGCGCGGAATGACGAATCCCACCCCCTGATGGACGCACCGGTTTTGCGGGACTTCACGAAGACGCCGCCGTCCCGGCTCCGCCACCTTGGGACGGCTCGTGGAGAGGAGACCGGAATGCGAGTCGTCAGAGGGCGCCGGAGGACGGCGCTCGCTTGCTCCGCCGTCATGGTCGTTTCGTTGCTGACCGGGGCGTTTCCCGCGTCCGCGCAGGACCCGCCGGTCCGTCCGGGCCCGCATGAGCTGTCCCGCAGCGCGCTCGAAGGGCTCCTGCGCCGCACGAGTCCGCAGGAAGTCGACGCGAGCGTACGGCAGGCACGCCAGGCGGTGACGGACCAGGCGGCCCGGACGCCGGCGGCGACGGGGAGCGCGTCGGTCGTGCTCGCCGAGGGCCTGACCGCCGGCGGCGCGGCGGACTTCGTCGCCAAGCGCGGGCTGGACCTCATCAGCGGCGAGGCGAAGGTTTCCGTCGCGGGCGAGGTGTACACGTTGTGGTTCAACGACTTCGAGCGCATCGAGGGCACGGGGGCGCAGAAGCTCGAGCGCGCGGTCGGCAAGGCGCGGCTGCGCAACCTGCAGCAGGCGAACGCCGCACCGGCGGCCGAACAGGCGAAGCTGCGCGAGCTCGCCACCGCCGACATCCGGTTCTACCGCCTCGACGTCGCGGCCACGCACAGCCGGCTCGCGGACCTGGCGAACGACCGGTCGATCGCCGCGGTGGTACCGGACACCGACGACCGCAAGGTGACCGAGCTGCGGAGCCGGCGCGCGAAGATCGACGCCGCCCGGAAGTCCGGTGCCACCGCACCGCCGATCCGGCTGGAATCCGGTGATCCGGCGAAGAGCGGCACCACGCCGAGCACGCCCGTCCTGACGAACTCGGGCCAACGCTGCGCGTGGCGCCCGTCCGACGGGGCGCTGGGCTGCGAAACGGCCCACTGGGGCAAGGTCTCGGGCGACCCCGTGACCGACAGCGGCCTGGCGCGCCGCCAGGGACAGGTCGCGGCCGGAACGACGGCACCGGCGGCGTCGGCCGCGAACGCGCTGACGGACAGCAACGCGTTCACCGACTGCCGGGCGCCCTCGAACAACGAGGGCTGCCCCAACGACTTCACCTACTCGCCGCGGCCGCAGACCAGTGGCAGCCAGAGCTTCGCGGTCCTCGTCGACGCCTACCCGACGGGTTACGTCACGTTCTACGACTGCTACCTCGTGTGGGTCCCGAACAACGGCGGCAGCGAGAACGACGGCGGCTACTGGCAGACCGTGTGCTATCCCTACACCTACTACACGAACGCGTTCACCTACGGCGCGGCCGGGTGGCGGAGCACGTGGGGCGCCCAGACCACGACCGTGGCGCCGAACGTGACCAAGCCCGTCAGCACGCTCGCGTTCAAGGCGTCGGAGCTGAAGAACTGCGACGTCGACCAGTTCGGCGCGACCGCGACGTGCGACCCGTCCGACCAGAACGCGATCTACGTGCCCTACCCCGGGATCGAGGACGAGCTCCTGATCGACAACCCGGCCTGCACGGGCGGCGACCGCAGCGGCGACTCGAGCGACTGGGACCGGGGCTGCTTCTACCCGACCCTCGCGCAGAGCAACCTGCCCTCGCCGTACCTCGACACGACGTTCGGGGACCACCCGGGTGATCCGTACGACCTCGCGATCGGCTCCGCCAACCCGGCGGCGATCGCGGAGAGCTCGCCGTACACCAACTACGCCGAGTTCTTCTCGTGGGGATACAACGACATGGTGGGCAGGCGGGCCTGGCACGCGGTGTCCGTGGACTCGCGGGTCAGCCTCTCGGCCGCCTGTGCCTACGGCAACGTGATCGGCCAGCCGGACGCTTTCTGCTACTTCCCCGTGGATTCGGTGCGGGTGTCGGAAGTGGCCTACTTCAGCCCCGCCTGACCCGCACCGGCGAAGAGCTGGAGGGGTCGATGCCGCCCGGTCCGGGCGGCATCGGCCTTCAGCTCACCTGGATGCCCACCGCGTCGAGGCAGGCGTCGATCCTCGCGCGGAGGGCGTTCGCCCGGGCCGCGGTGCCGGCGTCCGCGTTCTCGTCCTGGTGCCGGGACACCTCGATGATGCCGCCGATCAGGAAGTCCGCGAGAACGCCGGCGGACCGCTCCGAAAGCCCGGCCGCCAAGCGCTCGCACGCCGGGCGGATCAGGTCCCGGTAGGCGTCGGCCGTCTGCTGGGAAGCCGCACTGGGATAGAGGTTGCGGTACAGCCCGGCGTGCTCGGCCGTGTAGTCGCAGAGGCGGTGGATCAGGGCCACCGGGTGCTCGCCGTCCGTCTCCGCGGCCGCGGCCTGCAGTGACGCCGCCACTGCCGAAGCAACAGCGTCGTCGCGGTCGCGGAAGTGCTGGTAGAAGACCTGACGACTCACTCCGGCGCGCTGCGTGATGTCGCTGACGGAGATCTTCTCCACGCGCCGCTGCTCGATCAGCTCGAAGGCCGCGCGGCGCAGCCGGTCGCGGACCCGGGCGGCCCGGGGATCGGGGCTGCCGGTGCGCGCCGGTGCCCGCAGCCCTTCGTTCGTTGACACGTGTCCACAATAGCCGTAGCGTCGATTTCGACGACAGGTGTCGACGAAATGAGGTGGCCGGGATGGCACGTCCGGTCCGGATAGCGAACTTCTCCGGCGCGATGGGTGACCGGTTCTCCGCGTTCGAAGAGGCCGTCCAAGGCGACCCGGACGTGGTGATCGGCGACTCGATGGCCGAGATCACCATGTCGATGGTGGTCGCCGGCTTCCACCGGAACCGCGAGGCCCGGCGCGGGTTCTTCTCCGAGTACTTCCTGCGTCAGCTCCGCCCGCAGCTTTCCGCGATCGCCGGGAAGCGGATCAAGGTCGTCACCAACGCCGGGATCTACCACCCCGCGGGCCTGGCCGAGGCGATCCGCACCGAGGTCGCCGCCCAGGGGCTGGACCTCAAGGTCGCCTACGTGACCGGCGACGACCTCACCGACACCGCCAAGGACCTGATCGCCGACGGGCAGCTCAACCACCTCGAGACGGGCGCGCCCCTGGAGATCGACGACCTGCTGGCGGTCAACGCCTACCTCGGCGGCTGGGGCATCAAGACCGCCCTCGACGCGGGCGCCGACATCGTGATCACCGGCCGCGTCGCCGACGCGTCCCTGGTCACCGGGCCGGCCGCGTGGTGGCACGGCTGGGACCGCGGCGACCTCGACCGGATCGCCGGCGCGACCGCCGCCGCCCACATCATCGAGTGCGGGCCGCAGGCCACCGGCGGGAACTTCGCCGGGTTCACCGGCCTCGCCGACAACACCCTGCCCGGGTTCCCGATCGCCGAAGTCGCCGAAGACGGGAGCTTCGTGATCACCAAGCGGCCGGAAGACGGCGGAGCGGTCACCGTCGACACCGTCACCGCGCAGCTGATGTACGAGATCCAGGGCCCGCGCTACCTCAACCCCGACGTCACCTGGCACACCGACTCGATCACCCTCGCCCAGGAGGGCCCGGACCGGGTCCGCGTCACCGGCGCCCGGGGCAGCGCGGCGCCGGAGACGACCAAGGCCGGCGTCAACTTCCAGCGCGGCTACCGCGGTGCCACGTGGCTGTTCCCGACCGGCCTCGACGTCGACGCCAAGATCGACGTCCTCAAGGCCCAGGCCGAGCGGGCGCGGCAGGACCACCCCGTCGAAGAGCTGCACTTCTTCGTCTGCGGGCAGCCGGTCCCCGATCCGCGGGACCAGTGGCAGGCCACCGTCGCGGTGCAGGTCGCCGTCGCCGCACCCGACGCGAGCACGGTGTCCGGGTTCCTGAACCAGTTCTGCTCCTACGGCCTCGGCAGCATCCCCGGCTTCTACATCGACATGACCCAGATGTACTCGATGGCCGGGCAGCCGCGCATCGACTACTGGCCAGGCCTGGTGCGCCAGGCCGACCTCCGCCACCGGGCGCACCTGCCGGACGGCCGGGTGGCCGACATCGCTCCCCCGCCGGACACCGCCCCCTTCACCGGCCAGCCCGAAACCGCTTCGAGCACCACGGATCCGGCGTCGTTCGGTCCTACGGTGACAGTCCCGTTCGGACAGACCGTCTACGCGCGCGCCGGCGACAAGGGCGCCAACGCCAACCTCGGTGTCTGGGCCCGCGACGCGGCCGCGTGGCCGTGGCTGGCGACGTACCTGACCGCCGACCGGCTCCGCGAGCTGCTTGGCTGCCCGGACGCCGTGGCCATCGAGCGCTACGAACAGCCGAACCTGCACGGCATCTCCTTCGTACTGCGCGGCTACTTCCCGCCCAGCGGCTCGGCGAACCTCGCGCTCGACCAGATCGGGAAGTCCCTCGGCGAGTTCCTGCGCGCCCGCCACGTCGACGTCCCGACCGCCCTGCTGCCCTGACCGGAGAGTCCACAGTGGAAACCACCGACCCGCGAGCGTTGCGCGAAGCCATGCTCAAGGCCGTGCACGACCGCGCCACCGACGACGAGTTCGACCCGCACGCAGAGCTCCGCGCCGTCCTCGCCCCGCTCGGCCTCACTCCCGAAGACAGCGGCGGCACCATCACCTTCCTCAAGCGCGACCCGCTGATGCCCAGCAGCATTCGGATCGGCGGCGCGGCCGCGGTCGCGCTGGCCCAGCAGTCGGTGATCGCCGCGAAGCTGTGGCGCATGCGCACCGGCCTCGGCCAGGACATCACCGTCGACCTCGGCCAGGCCATCCGCCGGCTCGCCCCGGCCTCGGAAATGAAGTGGGAGACCCTCAACGGCTATCCGGCCGACATGCCCGACCGCAGCGTCTTCGCCTACTTCGGCTTCTACCCCACCCGCGACGGCCGCCGCGTCATCCCGCCCAACATCTACCCCGGCCTCAAGTCGAAGATGCTCGCCGTCCTCGACTGCGCCGACAACCCCGAAGCCCTCGGCCGCGCCATCGCCCGGCACACCGCTGACGAGCTCGAAGCACTCGGCGAACAGCACGGGATCGTGTTCGCCAAGGTCCGCAGCGTCGAGGAGTTCGTCGACGAGCCGGTGTTCGAGCACCTCGCGTCCCGGCCGCTGATCGAAATCGAGAAGGTCGCCGACACCCCGCCCGAACCGCTGCCGGACTGGGGCACCCACCCGCTGTCCGGCATCCGCGCGCTGGGCATGGGCCACGTCATCGCCGGGGCCGGCATCGGCCGCTCCCTGGCCTCGCTGGGCGCGGACGTGCTCAACGTCTGGCGCGTCGCGGAGTTCGAACAGGACCCGCTCATCGCCACCGCGAACGTGGGCATGCGCTCCACCCGGCTCAACGTCCGCGGGCCCGACGGCCAGGAGACCCTCCGGGCCCTGTTGCGGGACGCGGACGTCTTCTTCGCCAACCGCCGCCCCGGCCTGCTCACCGAACTCGGCGTCGACGCCGGACAGGCCTTCGCCGTGCGGCCCGGCCTCATCCACGTCACCGCCAGCTGCCACGGCGAGACGGGCCCCTGGGCGCGGCGCGTCGGCTTCGACCAGGTCGCCGGGACGGTGACCGGCATGGTCGTCGCGGAAGGCAGCCTCGAGGAACCGAAGCTGCCGCCGACCTCGATCATCAACGACTACCTCGTCGCCTGGCTCGGCGCGACCGGCGCCATGGCCGCCCTCGCCCGCCGCGCCACCGAAGGCGGCAGCTACCGCGTGCACGTGTCGCTGACGCGGGCCGCCATGTGGGCGGTGACCCTCGGGTTCTTCGACTGGGACTACGTCCACCGGGCCGTCGGCAGCGGCGGCGAACACGAGCTGCTCGACCCGCAGCTGTTCACGTCCCTCACCCCGCTCGGGATCTACCAGGGCGTCACCGAGAACGTCACGCTGTCGCGGACTCCGCACCACTACCTGAACGTGCTCTCACCGCGAGGAGCCGACCAGCCGGTCTGGCTGCCACGGCCACGGAAAGTCGACGTCGCGACCCTCCGGCGGTGAGCCCGGCCAGGGCGTGACCTGCCCGAACGCTACGGACCACCAGGCCACGGCAGCACGCACCGGCGGCGCCGTCACCCGGGTTCACCGAGGAGCCGGTTCAGCTCGGGGAGCACCGTGTCGAGGTCCTTGCTCGTCCGGAAGACCACAATGGACGATTCGGCGCCTTCGCGGGGGCGGCTGAACAGGCCGACAGTCTCCGTCATCGCCGCGTCGAACTCGCGCTCCGGGTCGCTCGCCTGGCCGCGCAGCCACCTGCGCAGCACGTGGTTGTGGGCGTTCACCACCGCGCCCGCCATCAGCTCGGCGCGCAACGCCGTGTCCGGGCCGCCGCCCATCCAGCGATGCAGGAACCGGCGGAAGAGCCGCTGGTACTGCTGGACTCCCGCGATCTCGCGGTCGCGCAGCGCCGGGACGGTGCGCGTCAGGCGGTAGCGGGTCATCGCCCGCTCGCCCTCGGCGAGGTAGTGCCGCAGGACCAGCCGGGCCGCCTCGGTCACCGCGATCAGCGCCGTCCGGTCGGTCGAGCCCGCCAGGCGGGACTCGATGGCCCCGAGCAGGACCTCGTGGTCCGGGAAGATCACGTCTTCTTTCGTGGGGAAAGTGCGGAAGAAGGTCGTGCGGCCGACGCCGGCCCGGTCGGTGATGTCGTCGACCGTGGTCTGCTCGTAGCCGCGCTCGGCGAACAGAGCGAACGCCGCTTCGACCAGGCGCTCCTTGGCCGGTCTCGCCGACATACCCGCTCCTCCCGCCGCGTGGCGGCCGTCACCTTCAACTACCCGTCGGTACTGAGTACCGTCGACATGGTACCGAGTCCCAGAGAGGTGGCGGCGATGGAACGCGTAGGCGTGGTCGGATGCGGGCAGATGGGGGCCGGGATCGCCGAGGTGTGCGCCCGGGCCGGGCTCGACGTCGTGGTCGTCGAGGCGGATCCGGCCGGCGCGGACGCCGGGCGGCGCCGGCTCGAGACCTCGCTGGCCCGCGCGGAGAAGAAGGGCAAGATCCCCGACGCCGCCGAGGTCCTGCGCCGGATCCGGGTCACCGAGACGCTGGACGACCTGGCCGACCGCACCTTCGTCGTGGAAGCCATCGTCGAGGACGAAGCGGTGAAGACCGAACTGTTCCGGCAGCTCGACAAGATCGTGGCCGCCCCGGACGCGGTCCTCGCGTCGAACACCTCGTCCATTCCGATCATGAAGCTCGGCACGGCGACCGAGCGTCCCGCCCAGGTCGTCGGCGTGCACTTCTTCAACCCCGTCCCGGTGCTCCCGCTGGTCGAGCTGGTGCCCAGCCTGCTGACCGCCGAAGCCACCGTCGACCGGGCGCGAACCCTCGCCCAGGACGCGCTGGGCAAGCAGGCGATCCTCTGCCAGGACCGCGCCGGGTTCGTGGTCAACGCGCTGCTGATCCCGTTCATCCTCGCGGCGATCCGGATGTTCGAGTCCGGCTTCGCGACCCGCGAAGCCATCGACGAGGGCCTGGTCCGCGGCGCGGCGCACCCGCAGGGACCGCTCGCGCTCGCCGACCTGATCGGCCTCGACACCACCAAGGCCGTCGCCGAATCGCTGTACGAAGAGTTCAAGGAGCCGCTGTACGCGCCCCCGCCGCTGCTCGCCCGCATGGTCGACGCCGGCCTGCTGGGCCGCAAGACCGGCCGCGGCTTCTACACCTACGACCGGTCATGACGGAGTGCCAGTGCTTGTGCGCCCCGGCCGGCCACCAGCACCAGATCTGCACCGGGACAGCGGAGTACGGGAAGGCCGTCCGGCTCCCGGGAAGCCCGGCGACGACACTGGTCCCGGCGTGCACGCCGTGCCAGCACGCCACCCGGACGGGCTTCCCGCCGCGGCCGCTCCCGTCGGAGCCCGTCCGGCGGGCTCGTAACCTGGGCAAGCGTGACTGGGACGACGCCGCACTCGCCCGGCCCGGCCGGCGTTCCGCGCGCTGGCCCGGTCAGCCGGCGCAGGAGCCGCCGGCCGGGAGCTGAGCCGAGGCGCCGGATCGTCTCGTCGGCGTACGGGGAGGCCGGTCAGAGTGGCCGGCCCCGGCGCGGCCACGCGAAGGCGAGCCAGCCGACCAGGGCCCGGAACCACGCGGTGGAGCACGGCCGCCGCGACGGCGACCGGTGACTGGAGCCGGTCAGCCAGCACCAGCGCGGCGATCGGCACCACCGGCCCGGTAACCACGGAAGCCGCGGCCGCGAGCCGGTCCGTGGGTTCGACAGTGCCGCTCACGAGCCGGCCGTCGATGAAAGCGCTTTCACGGAACCATACGTCGAAGCCGGCCCCCGGGGGTAGCCCCGCGACCGATCTTCACGCTAACCTGGTTCAAGCACGTGATTTAACTCCGCGCTCAGTCCGGCTCGCCCCGAACTCACGTCCTGCCCCGGCAGGCGGAAGGGAACACATGTCCTCCCGACCGGTCGCCCCGGACCGCCCGCGCCTCACCGCCGAGGAGCTCGGCTTCGACCCCGACGTCCTCCGCGCGAAGTACCGGGCGGAGCGGGACCGCCGCCTCCGTCCGGACGGCGCGGCCCAGTACCGGCGGGCGGCCGGCGAATTCGGGTACTACGCCGCCGATCCCTACACCGAACGCGTCGACCGGGACGCCGTGCACGACCGCGTCGAAGCCCTCGTGATCGGCGGCGGCTTCGGCGGGCTGGTCACCGGGGCCCGGCTGCGCCAGGCCGGCGTGACGGACATCCGGATGCTCGACGAGGCCGGCGACTTCGGCGGCACCTGGTACTGGAACCGCTACCCCGGCATCCACTGCGACATCGAGTCCTACTCCTACCTCCCGCTGCTCGAGGAAGTCGGCTACGTCCCGAAATGGCGGTACGCGCCCGGCGAGGAGATCCGGCAGCACGCGATCGCCATCGCGAAGCACTTCGACCTCTACCGCGACACCCTCTTCCACACCCGCGCCACCGAGCTGCGCTGGGACGACGACACCGCCGAGTGGGAGGTGCGCACCGACCGCGGCGACGCCTTCCGCGCCCGCTATGTCGTCGTGTCCTCCGGCACGCTGACCCAGCCGAAGCTGCCCGGCATCCCGGGCATCGAGTCCTTCCGCGGGCACACCTTCCACACCAGCCGCTGGGACTACGGCTACACCGGAGGGAGTCCCGAGGGCGGCCTGGACCGGCTCGCCGACAAGAAGGTGGCCGTGGTCGGCACCGGCGCGACCGGGATCCAGGTCATCCCCCACCTCGGCCGGGACGCGCAGCACCTCTACGTCTTCCAGCGGACGCCGTCCTCTGTGGATGTTCGCGGCAACCGCCCCACCGACCCGGACTGGGCCGCCTCCCTCAAGCCCGGCTGGCAGCGGGAACGGATGGACAACTTTCTCACCATCGTCACCGGCGGCCACGCCGAACACGACCTCGTCGGCGACGGCTGGACCAGCAGCGCCCGCCTGCAACGCCAGATGCTCAGCGGCACCCTCGACACCTCGCTGTCGGACGAAGACCGCGAATACCTCGACGAGATCGCCGACTTCCGCAAGATGAACGAAATCCGGGCCCGGGTCGACGAGATCGTGACCGACCCGGCCACGGCCGAGCTGCTCAAGCCCTGGTACCGCTACATGTGCAAGCGGCCGACGTTCAGCGACTTCTACCTGCAGACGTTCAACCGCCCCAACGTCACCCTGGTCGACACCGCCGACCACGGCGGCATCACCCGGATGACCGAGACCGGTGTCGTCGTCGGCGACCGCGAGTACGAAGTGGACTGCGTCATCTTCGCGACCGGCTTCGAGGTCGGCATCTCCGGCATCCTCTCCGGCACACTGCCGGTGTACGGCCGCGACGGCGTCCCCCTGCTGCAGTCCTGGGCCCGGGGACCGAAGACACTGCACGGCTTCTACAGCCACGGCTTCCCCAACCTCTTCCACCTGGGGTCGCTGCAGAACGCCACCGCCGTCAACTTCGTGCACATCCTCCAGGAACAGGCCACGCACATCGGCGCGGTCGTCGCCGAGGCCCGCAAGCGCGGCGCCCGCCGCGTCGAGCCCACCGCTGCGGCCGAAGAGTCGTGGGTCGCCACCATCCGCGCCCATTCCCGCGACAACTACCGGTTCCTGGCCGAGTGCACGCCGGGGTACTACAACAACGAAGGCAAGCCCCGCGCGCACACCAACTCCTTCAGCCCCGGTCCGGTCGTCTTCCACGACCTGCTGCGGCGCTGGCGCTCCGACGGCGGCCTGGACGACGTCCTGGCCGGCGCGTGAACAGCCTCCGCGCGCGCCGGCTGACCCGGCCGACGCCCCTGCGCGGCTCGAACGGCGTCGCCTTCGGCCCGGACGGCCGGCTCTACGTCGCCCAGTTCCTGGCCGGCGAGATCAGCGCCGTCGACCTGGCCACCGGCGATGTCGAGGTGGTCGTGCCCGCGGACGGACCGGTGCAGGCGCCGGACGACCTCGCCTTCGGCGCCGACGGGTCGATGTACATCACCGACCTCGTGCCCGGCCGCGTGTGGCGACGGCATCCCGACGCCACGTTCACCCTGGTCACCGATCAGGTCCGGCTGCCGAACGGGATCGCCTGCATCGGCGACTGCCTGTTCGTCAACGAGATGGTCCCCGGCGGCCGGCTGCTCGAACTGGGCCAGGGTGAGCCGAAAGTGCTCACCGGCGGGCTGGCGATGGGCAACGCCATGCAGCTCGGCCCGGACGGCGCCCTCTACTACCCGCACATGCTCACCGGCGAGGTCTTCCGGATCCCGCCCGACGGCGGCACGCCGGAGCTCGTCGCCGCCGACGTCCACGAGCCGGTCGCCGTCCGGTTCGACCTCGGGGGCGTGCTGCAGGTGCTCTCCCGCGGCGCGGCCGGCATCGTCACCCGCGTCGACCTGTTCGGCACCGGCGACCGAACCCTGCTCACCAGCGGCCTTTCCGGTCTGGACAACGCGGCCTTCGACACCGAGAACCGCATGTTCGTCTCCAGCTTCGCCGCCGGCGGCATCACCGAACTGCACCCCGACGGCCGGACCCGCGAGATCGCGCCCCGCGGGTTCGCCGGACCCTACGGCGTCACAGTGGACTTCGGCGGCACCGTGTTCACCGCCGACCACTACCGCGTCGCCGAGCCACGGCACCCCGAAGGCGATGTCACCACGACCGAACTGCTCACGTTCACGCACGGCATCGCCGCGGACGGCGACCTGCTCCACCTGACCTCGCAGTACGGCCAGGTCCGGACCTACGACCGGGCCACGCGGACGGTCCGCACCCGGGCCGAAGGCCTGGACCAGCCCCTCGGCATCGCCGTCGGCGCCGACGGCACGCTGGTGGTCGCCGAGGCCGGCGCCGGCCGGGTGCTGGCCATCGACACCGACGACGAGGTCACCGAGCTCGCCACCGGCCTCGGCCGCCCGGTCGACGTGGCCGTGGACGACGAAGGCGTCTGGTACGTCAGCGACGAGGCCCACGGCACGGTGTACCGCCTGGACGACGGCGCGCCGCTGCCCGTGGCCGCGGATCTCGAGGCGCCGCAAGGGATCGCCGTGCGCGACGGCCGGCTGTACATCGCCGAAACGGGCCCGGGCCGGCTCGTCGCAGTGGACCTGGCCACCGGAGAGACGGGGACGACGGACCTCCCGGCCGGCCCACCCGCGCCCAGGGACCTGCCCTCGTTGCGCGCGCACGGCCTCCCCGGTGTGCCCCGGCCGTTCGCCGGTCTCGCCGCGGGGCCCGGTCAGTCCCTCTACCTCACCGCCGAGGGCACGATCCTGCACCTGACTCCCGCGGAGCACCCGTGACCACCATCGCCGCTCCGCCACGCCGTCAGGTTCTCCAGGCCCTGAGCGGCCTGCTGCTCGCGTTGTTCGTCTCCACCTTGAGCAGCACCGTGGTGGCCACGGCCCTGCCGCGGATGCTGCACGAGCTCCACGGCTCGCCGACCCAGTACACCTGGGTCGTCACCGCCACCCTGCTCGCGGCCACGGCCACCACCCCGATCTGGGGCAAGCTCGCCGACCTCTTCAGCAAGAAGACCCTGATCCAGACCGCCGCGGTGGTGTTCATCGCCGGCTCGGTCGCCGCGGGGCTCGCCCAGAACGCCGGGCAGCTCATCGGCGCCCGCGCGCTGCAGGGCGCCGGCGTCGGCGGCCTGCAGTCGCTGGTGCAGATCGCCATCGCCGCGATGATCCCGCCCCGGGAACGCGGCCGCTACGCCGGCTACCAGAGCAGCGTCACCGCGCTGTCCACCATCGGCGGGCCGCTGCTGGGCGGCTTCATCGTCGACACCTCCTGGCTCGGCTGGCGGTGGTGCTTCTTCATCGGCGTGCCCGTCGCCGCCGTCGCGCTCGTCCTGCTGCAGCTGACGCTCCGGCTTCCGGTCGTGCGCCGGGAGAACGTCCGCATCGACTACCTCGGAGCCACCCTGATCACCGGTGGGGTCAGCCTGCTGCTGATCTGGGTGTCCTTCGCCGGCGACTCGTTCGCCTGGGCCTCGTGGCAGACCGTCGTGCTGGTCGGCGGCACCGTGGTCCTGCTCGGGCTCGCCGCCCGGGTCGAGACGCGCGCCGCCGAGCCCGTCGTCCCGCCGCGCATCATCCGGCAGCGCACCACCGCGCTGGCGATCCTCGGCAGCCTGGCCGCCGGGACCGCGATGTACGGCGCCGCGGTGTTCCTCAGCCAGTACTTCCAGGTGAGCCGAGGCCGGACGCCCACGGAGGCCGGGCTGCTCACCATCCCGATGATGGCCGGCATCCTCGTCGCCTCCATCACGGCCGGCCGGATGGTCAGCCGCTCCGGCCGCATCAAGCCCCACCTCGTCACCGGCTCGATCAGCCTCACGACCGGGTTCGCGCTCCTGGGGTTCCTCGGCGAACGGACACCGCTGGTGTTCATCGCGGTGGCGATGGCGCTCATCGGCGCTGGCGTCGGGATGACGTTGCAGAACTTCGTCCTGGTCGTGCAGAACGCCGTCCCGCTGCGGGAGGTCGGCGCGGCCAGTGCCACGGTGTCGTTCTTCCGGTCCCTCGGCGGCACGATCGGCGTCGCCGTCCTCGGCGCCGTCCTGGCCCGCCAGGTCGCCGGCGGCACCGCACGGGGCGTCCCGGCGCCGACGGCCTACGGCGACGCGACCGGGCACATCTTCGCCATCTCCGCCGGTGTCGCCCTGCTCGGAGTGCTCGCCGCGATCCTGCTCAAGCCCGTGTCCCTGCGCACCAGCCTCGACAAGACGGGCTGATCCGGCTACCCCGCCGGCAGCAGGGTGAGCACCTCGTCGGTGGTGGCGGTTCGGCGCGGGGATCGGTGATCGCGTCGGTCACCACGGTGACGCTGAAGCCGAGGTCACCGCCCCGCCCGCGGATCCTGTCGAGTTACGGTCGTGCTGTTCGTCATCCTCTTCGACGCAAGCACCACCGCCCGAGCTGGAGGACACGTGCAGTACATGCTGCTGATCTACAACTGCGACCGCCCCGAACCCGACGATCCGCGCTTCCCCGACGCACTGGCCAGGGTGAACGCCTTCGCCGACGAATGCCGCCGACGGGGCGCCCTCGTCGCCGCGCACCCGCTGCAGGGCGAGCACACCGCGACCACCGTGGCCGTGCGCGAGGGCAAGACGCTGATCACCGACGGGCCGTTCCCCGAAACCCACGAGCACCTCGGCGGCGCGTACGTCCTCGACTGCCGCGACCTCGACGAAGCCCTGGAACTGGCCGCACTGTGCCCGATGGCCGCGGACGGCACCATCGAGGTCCGGCCGCTCGCCGGCGTCCCGGGCCACCGGACCGCGACCGGCGCATGACCGCGGCGCCCGTCCTGCAGGCGACCTACCGCGAACACCGGACCCGGATGCTCGCCGCGCTGGTCCGCGTCCTCGGCGACTTCGAACTCGCCGAAGACGCGCTGCAGGACGCGTGCGCGCTGGCCATGCGCACCTGGGACGACGCGGTTCCGGACGATCCGGTCGCCTGGCTGCTGACCGCCGCCCGCAACAACGCCATCGACCGGCTCCGCCGCGCCCGGCGCGGCCGGGAGAAGCTCGCCCAGCTCGACGCCCCGGAGGTGACCACCATGGACCTCCGCGCGGAGAGCCTGGCCGATGTGGGCGACGAGCGGCTCAGCCTGATCTTCACCTGCTGTCACCCGGCGCTGGCCGAAGAAGCCCGCGTCGCCTTGACCCTGCAGGCGGTGGCCGGGCTGACGGCCGGGCAGATCGCCCGCACGTTCCTGGTCGGTGAACCGACGCTGGCCCAGCGGCTGGTCCGGGCCAAGCGCAAGATCCGCGACACCGGGATCAGCTTCGCGGTCCCGGCCGACCACCTGCTGCCGGAGCGGCTCTCCGGTGTCCTCTCGGTGATCTACCTGATCTTCACCCAGGGCTACACCGCCGGCCCCGGCCGGCCGGAGTTCCGCGAGCTGCAGCAGGAGGCGATCCGGCTCGCCAAGCTGGTGGCCACGCTCATGCCCGACGAACCGGAGGCGCTCGGCCTGACCGCCCTGCTCCTCCTGCAGGACTCCCGCGCCGCCGCGCGTTACACCCCCGACGGCGAGGTCGTCCTGCTCGAAGACCAGGACCGGTCGCGGTGGGACCGCACCGAGATCGCCGAAGCGGTCGGGCTGCTCGACCGGGCGCTGCGCCTCGGCGCACCCGGGCCGTACCAGCTGCAGGCCGCCATCGCCGTCCTGCACACCCAGGCCCCGACGGACTGGGCCGGAATCGCCGGGCTCTACGAACGGCTCCTGGAACTGGCGCCCTCCCCGGTGGTCGCGCTGAACCACGCCGTCGCCGTCGCCATGGCCACCACCCCGGCCGACGGGCTCGCCCTCATCGACCGGATCGAGGGCCTCGACCGCTACCACCTGTTCCACGCCGCCCGCGCCGATCTCCTGCGCCGCCTCGGCCGCGGCACCGAAGCCGCGGCCGCGTACCGGCGCGCCCACGACCTCGCCACCAACCCCGCCGACCGCCGGTACCTCGCCGGCCGGTCGCACGCTCTGGAGTCCCCATGAGACTGTCCATTCTCGACTGCGGCCACCGCCGCCGCGCCAAGCTGTTCCTCGCCGTGACGTCGAAGTCGTCCGGAGTGGACAGTCCTGACATCGTCAAGCTGCTGCTGTACCGGCCGGGGCTCTTCGCCCGCCCGCTGCTGCACCTGACCGCCGAAGCGATGCGTGGCCCGTCCTCCTGGACCGCCGCCGAGCGCGAGTACCTCGCGATGTCCACGGCGAAGGTGCACGAGTGCCCGTTCTGCGCGGTCACCCACGCCGAACTGGTACGGATCGCGAGTAGCGGCGAGATCGACCCGGACGACCCCCGCTCCGCACGTCCCGAACTCGAGGCCGTCCGCGCCTTCCTCGAAAACGTCAGCCTGAACCCCGGCCACGTCGACCCCGCCCCGGTGGCCGCGTTGCCCCGGCAGGCCGTCCTCGAGGCGCTGCGGGTGAACCTCGTGTGGAACATCGTCAACCGGCTCGCCAACGCGTTCGGCTTCGTCCTGCGCGACGGCCAGCTCGAAACCGGCACCCGGTCCCTGCACCGGTTCGGCTACCGCTTCCCCGGCTTCCTGATCGCCGACGGCCACTACACCGACCTCGGCGACCCCGCGCGGAACCTGCGTCACGCCGTCCTGGAGACACCGGGCGAGACGGACCGGGCGATCCGCAAGGCCGCCCTGGACGGCGACGAGCTGCCGGAACCACTTCGGTCCTACGCGGCCGACGTCCGCGACGCCTCTTACCAGATCTCCGGCATCGACGAGCTCAAGGCAGCAGGCTACAGCGAAGACGCGATCTTCGAAGTGACCGCGGCCGCGGCCGTCGGAGCGGCGCTGCGCAGCTACGACGCCGGCCGGCGGGCGATCGAAAACTGAGCCCGGCGGCCACGTCATTCAAGAATCCATCGTCCAGGCCGTGCGGAAAAGCCGGGTGTGCGCCATCGAGATCCCCGGGCTCAGCGCGAGCGACCGCCGCGCCGTGGCCAGCGTCGACAGGCATTTCGCACCGCCGCCGGGTTTTTCCGCCTCGCGGATGCGCTCGGCGACCTCGGCCGGGTCGAAGAACTCCAGCACTGTCGCGGCGAAGAGCAGGAACGCCGCCAGCTCGCTCCCGAGGCGCACCGCCGACGGGATCGGCTCCCCCGGCGCCACGGCCGGTGCCCACGACGACAGCTCGTCGTGCCACTTCAGCAGCGACGGCACCGTCGCGTCGGCGGGCGTGAGGTCCGCGACCTTGGCGAGCAGGTCGATGTTCAAGGCGTCGAACGGGTCCCGCATCAGCTCGTGCCGGATCGCGTCGGCCCGCGCTTCCGCCTCGCGGCGGCACATGGCGAGCGCGACCGCGCCGAGCTCGATCTCGTCGCCGTCGGTACGGTGGGACACGAGCTCCCGCGCGCTGCGCCGCAGATCGCGGGCGAGCCCGCCGGAAAGGACGTAACACAGACCGACGAACGGCTTCGTCCAGCCCAGCAAGAGCCCGTAGACGATCCTCCGCGAACACCCCATGTCCAGCAGACGCACGGAAAGCACGTCGTCGAACGCGCTGTCGAAGACGTCCCGGAACGGTGCGCCGCGGCGCTCGAAACCGGCCGCGGCGTCCTCCGACACCGAGACGAGGAAGAAGCACCCGGTGACGCCGAAGACGCTTTTGATGTCGTTGAGGAAGTTCTCGACGTCCTGGTACGAGCGCAGCTTGTCCAGCTCGTCCACACCGATCACGACGGTGTGCTGCTGCGCCACCGCCGCCAGGAACGCGCGCAGGTCCCCCACCAGCTCGGGATAGGTCTTCGCGATCTCCTGGCGGGTCTCGCCGCGCTTGCCGCCGACGTCGAACCCGATCGCGCCGCCGGCCTTCACCGCCATCGACCGCTCGTGCGCGAAGCTCTGCTGGTACCGGATCCCGCGCAGCCGCTCGACCGCCAGCTCGCGCAGCTGTCTCTCCGCGGAGAGCGGGAGCTCGTCGGGAAACTCGACCCGGGACAGCAGGTTGCGAACTCGGTGGGCCAGCACGAACGCCGGGATGCTGACCAGCACGCCCGCCACCGCCCCGAGCAGCTGCCAGGTGTGGCTTTGCCAGCCGTTCCCCGCGGTGATCATGATCAGCCCGTCGACCACCAGCGCGGGGACCACCACCGCCGGCCACACCTTGTCCTTTCGCCGGGCCTGCAACCGGATCGCACCGCGCGCGGGGACCAGCTTCACGTTCCGGACGAACAACGCGGTCGTGGCGATCATGGCCGTGCCGAGCAGCACCGTGCCCGCGTCGGCGAACGGATGCATGACCCACAGCGGCCGGTGAAGACCCAGCAGGGCCAGCAGCCCGGCCGTGACGGCCAGCGCGCCGCCGCCGAGCACCATCAGCCAGGCGTGGACCCAGCGCAGCGGCGCCCCGGCGAACCGGGGTTCGGGCTCGCTCTCCGACCGCGCGGTCGTGTCGCCGTCACCGCCGATCACCCGTTTGCACAGCTCGGCGTAGAGGTGCAGAACGAAGTCACGGGGCTGGTAGGCCACCGGCGCCGAAACGACCACACCGAGCCGCGGACGCTTCCCGGCCGACCGCTCGTGCTCCTCGTCGTCGGGCAAGCCGTGCACCCCGCGTGTGGTGGCGAAGAACCGCACGAGCGTCGACTTGCCGACGCCGCGTGGCCCGGCGATCCCGAAACTGCCGTCGCTGCGCTCACGGATCATGTGTTCCAGCCGCTCGTAGGCGTCCGTGAGCACGATCCGCTCGGTGGTGACGCTCTGCCGCAGCCCGTCGAACGACTTGACCCGCATCCGCGGCGCCGTTTCCTCGGTCACCGCGGTGTTCAGGGCCGTCAACGCGCAGCTGAACACCGCCGATTCCAACGCCTGGACGGTGTCGCTGCGCCGGACTTCCCAGTCGGTTTCCAGCGCGCGGAACTCGAGCGCCTCCCGCGCCCGGGGCCGGGCCGCCGCCAGCAGGTCCACCTCCCGCCGCACCAGTTCCGCGAGCAGCGCTTCACAGACGTCCAGCTCGGCTTCCAGCGCGGCGGCCGAGTCGTCAGGCAGGTCACGGCGCGGCACTACCACGTTCGTCCGGCGTTCCAGGCGCAGCCGGATCTGTCTCAGCTCGTGAGTGCTCTCGGGCAACGGCTCCGCCAGACTGAACTCGTCGACCACGCTCCGCATCGTCATGACGCCTTCGACCAGCCCGGTCAGCACCTCGAGGCCGACCGGTCCCGCGGCCTCGACGAGCAGCTCGTGCAGGCGGTTCCCCACCATCTCGGTACGGTCGAACTGCTCGCGCAAGGAGGAGAGGAGCATTTCGCGGTTCGCCAGGATGACCGCGAGCAGATCCGGTGGATCTTGGAGGGTCTCCAGCTCCTCCCGGATCTCCCTGCGCGCCCGCACGGCGGCGATCGCTTCGACGAACAGGTCGTTGAAGTCCAGCGAAAACGGGCCCTTGGTCGGCCTCGGCATCGGATCCAGCTGTCCGGACATCACACCGGGGAGTCGCACCGGCCGGACCGGGCGCTACACGGGGATCCCGGAAGGCGTCCTGCGGTGCCGCTCGGGACTGCCGGGTGCCGGGTAGACAGGGCGCGCTGCGCGGCTCATGCCGGGCCCCTGGTCGATCACGTGCACCTGGACGCCAGGAACCCGCACGGAAGACCGGGCCGGGGCAAACCCGAGATCAGGCCGAGCTCCCGGCGCCTGTTACGGGCGTAACATCTCGATGTGACTGTCGAACCGCGCGGTGCGGGCCGGCTGCTGGTCAGCGTCTCCACCGCGGGCGACGCCGAATACGCCGAGGTTCCTCGAGCGGTTGCCGGAGCTGCGGCGGGAGCTCGCCGACGAGCGGGCTCGCGGCAACGCCACCTACGCCGAAGTCGAGGAGTCCGAAGCCGGCCTGCAGCGGTTCCGCGGCTGGCTGGACAAGATCGCCGCCCGGGACTACTTCGGCGCGCCGGTCGGCCAGGACGCCCGCGAGGCGGTCGAGCAGGCCGCCGCCGAACTCGCCGCCTTCGAAGAAGCCGCCCTGCGCGCCGAAGCCCCGGGGCGGTGACGCATCCGTGACCGGCTCGTTCTGGGGGGACCTGCTGATCGGCGTCGCCGGCGCGGTGCTGCTGGCGTGGCTGGCCCTCGTCGTGGCGCTGCTGGTGATCCGGCCGCGCGGCGGGCTCCTGCGGGAAGCACTGCGGCTGCTGCCCGACGTCCTGCGGCTCATCCGGCGCCTGGCCGCCGACCGGACCCTCCCCCGCGGCGTCCGCGTCCGGCTCGGGCTGCTGCTGGCCTACCTCGCGCTGCCCATCGACCTGGTGCCGGACTTCATCCCCGTCCTCGGCTACGCCGACGACGCCATCATCGTGACCGCCGTCCTGCGGAGCGTCGTCCGCCGAGCCGGGCTCGACGCCGTCCGCGTCCACTGGCCCGGCACCGACGACGGCTTCGCCGCACTGGCCCGCCTTACCGGAATTCGCGCCGCCGCGGAACCCGGAGGTCGCGACGGGTGAAGCCCACCGGGCCGCGCCCCGCGACATCCAGGGCCGCCCGGTCCCGGCACCCGGACTCCGATCACGGCTAACCTGGGTTCCGTGAAACGTGCCGACCGCCTTCCGGCCCCCTTGCGCGGCGGAGTGCTCGGGGTGGTCACCGCGGCGATCGGCATTTCGGCGCACGTGGTCGGCGGCGGCACGGTTCCCCACACCGGGCTGACCGTCGGCGTCGCCCTGCTCGTCGCCTGGGCCGGCACCGCGCTGGCCGACCGGCAACCCGGCCCGGCCGCCACGGTCGCCGCGCTGGCCGCGGGTCAGGCGATGCTGCACGCCGTCCTCGTGCTGCCCTCCGGGCTCGGCCACCAGCACCCGCCGGCCGGTTCCGGCCTGCTGACGATGCTGGCCGGCCACACGACCGCCGTCCTGCTCATGGGATTGCTGCTGGCCTGGACGGACACGGTGGTCCTCGCGGCCCTCCGGATCGTCCGCCGCGTCCTGTGCCGGATCCGGACGGCGGTCCCCGCGCACGCGCCGCTTCGGGTGGCCGTGGTGCCCGCCGTCCCGCGCGACGGTGCGAAAGAAGTCCTCCTGCGCCGGGCCCGTTCCCGGCGCGGGCCGCCGCTGTCGGCCTGACTTCCGCCGCACCCGCCGGACCCCGGCGGTCCCCCACCGACCCGAAGAGGTTTCCGCATGCCCAAGCCCACCCTGCTGCCCGACGCCGTCCGTCACGCGAAACGCGTGGCCGTCGAAGCCGAAAAACTCTTCCACCGCGCGCTCACCACCGTCGGCGCCCGGCAACCCGAATCACGGATCTCCGCCGACGCCCAGGACTACTGGCGGCGTCCCGCCGACGCGACGTGGCGCGGCAACTCGCACTGGCGCGACGCGCCGGTGTTCGGCGGCACCGACCTCTGGGACCGGATCGGCGCCCGGCACCTCGAGCTGTTCGACGCCGGCGCGCGCATGTGCGGCTTCGAACGGCCCTGGCACCGCGTGCTCGAATGGGGGTGCGGCGGCGGTGCCAACGCGGTCCGCTTCGCCCCGCGCGCCGGGGAGTTCATCGGCGTCGACATCTCGGCGGAAACCCTCCAGGAGTGCGCGAAGCAGGTCGGCGCGGTCTGCGACACGCCGTTCCGGCCGATCGCGATCGACGTCGCCGATCCCGAGTCGGCCGTTCCGCGGGTCGAAGGCCCGTGCGACGTCTTCCTGTCCTTCTACGTCTTCGAACTGGTCCCGACCCCGGAGTACGGGGAACGCCTGCTGCGCATCGCCCACGAAGTCCTCGCCCCCGGCGGGCTGGCCCTGATCCAGATCAAGTACTCCGACGGCCGGTGGCGCACCCGGTCCCGCCGCCGCGCGTACCGCCGCGGGCTCGCCGAGATGACGACCTACCCGATCGACGAGTTCTGGCAGCTCAGCCGGGCGTGCGGGTTCGCCCCGAAGGCCGTTCACCTCGTGCCGCGCGACGAGCTCGACGAGCGGTACGCCTACTTCTTCCTCAAGCGTGAGCCTGCCGGGAACTTGGTAACGAAATGATAACGGAGACATGACCTTTTGAACCCTATGTCGGATTTGCCCGTTTCACCGGATGTCGGGACCAGCGGCCGGAAGTCCGGACCTCCGGCCGCTCCCCCGGGTCCCGCGCGTCCGGACCGGACGTGTCGCCGGTTGCCACCCGGGCCGCGCCTTGCCTTGGCGCGTCCGGGAAAACCCGATTGAGGTGAACAATCCCCATGCCCCGAAAACCCGCCACGGGACGCCACCGCATCACCCGCCGCACGAAGATCGCCACGCTCGGCTTGGGCCTGGCGCTGGCCGTCGGCGCCTTGGTCGTCGCCACCACGACCGGTGGCACCGACACCGCCGGAGCGTCCGAAGTGGACAAATCCTTCTTCGTCGACATCACGAAGGTTCCGAAAGGCACGAACGCCGACCAGGCGCTGCAACGCCAGGGCGCCCGCGGGACGTTCACCGTCGACTGCGGCCGCAACGAGAACCAGCACTTCAACCCCGACAACTTCATCGCCCAGCCCGGCGGCCGCAACGGCGCCGAGCACCTGCACGACTACGTCGGCAACCTTTCCACCAACGCCGACTCCACCAACGAGAGCCTGGCCAAGGCCGGCACCACCTGCAAGAACGGGGACAAGTCGACGTACTTCTGGCCGGTCATCCGCATCGACACCGAGGAAGACGAAGAGAACGCGCCGGCCAAGGACGTCTCCCGCGATCGCGAGCAGGCGAAACAGGAGAAGGCCGGGACGCAGGTGGACTGCCCCGACGTCGCCAGCAAGCTCGCCGACGTCCCCGACCGGGCCGCCGCCGAGGTCGAGCGCAACCTCGACCTGCTCGACAACCAGGTCGGGGAGGCGAACGCCCGGATCGCGCGCGGGGACCTGAAGTCGGAGCAGGACATCCGCAACGCCGTGCTGAACCCGCTCGGCGACAAGCGCAAAGCGACTCTCGACCGCATCGCCACCGCCGTCGGCCGGACCGGGGCCGAACCGGAGGACCTCGGCGGCCTGGCGGCCTGCGCCCTGAAGAAGAACGGCCAGGGCGGCCTCGACAACGGCGGCGGCAACAGCAACGGCCGGCCCGCCGAACTGCCGGGCGTCAACGACAAGAACGAGATCGGCGACAACGAAGGCGAAATCCAGCGTGCCGAGCGGGCCGACCTGACGTTCACCAGCGGCGGCGCCCGCAAGGTCGTGGCGATGCCGCAGTTCCTCCGGATCCTCTACGGCGACGCCAAGCAGAGCACGAACGGCCCGGCCAACGTCCGGCCGAGCTGGACGTGCAGCGGGTTCGAAGACCGGCTCGTCGACAAGTACCCGATCTGCCCCGAAGGCAGCAAGGTGACGCGCATCCACAGTTTCCCGAACTGCTGGGACGGCAAGAACATCGACAGCGCCAACCACCGCTCGCACATCGTGTTCTCCGACCAGCAGGGCCGCTGCCCGCAGGGCTTCCGGAACGTCCCGCAGCTGCGGATCACGTTGACCTACAACATCCCGCGGGACGTGCAGGTCAACGGACAGTACAAAGTGGACGCCTTCGAGCAGGAAAACCACAACCCGCGCTCGGACCACGACGACTTCGCCAACGTCATGGGCCAGCGCCTGATGAACCAGGTGGTCCGCTGCATCAACAGCGGCCAGCGCTGTTCGCAGTGACCGTTCCGCGTGGGCCCGCGCTCCGCGGGCCCACGCGCGGGTTCGCGGCCGCGCCGGTCCGGTGAGCCGCTTCCCCGCGACGGCCGCGCGCCGCTCGCCGAAATGGTTGGTTACCCGCTCACCGGACTTGTCGGCGGCCAACGGTTTGCGCTACCGTAACTGGGAGCGCTCCCAGTGTCCTCGTTTCCGTGAGAGAGGAACACCATGCGAGCCACCCCGAGGAGGAAGCGCACGGTCCCCCGCTCGAGCCTCCGGGCGGTGTCCACGGTGGTGCTGCTGGGCTTGGGTGCCGTGCTTCCGTCACCCGCCACGTCGGCCGCCACCGCGAACGCCGCCGCCGACACCACGCCACCGACCGCACCGGCCGACCCCCGCACCTCGAACCTGACGTGCACGTCGGTGGTGCTGTCGTGGTCGGCGTCGTCCGACGACGTCGGCGTGGCCTTCTACGACCTCTACCACGACGGGCAGCTCATGCGGTCGGTGCCGGGCACGGCACTTTCGGCCGAGCTGACCGTCGTGCCGGGGGCCACCTGGGGCCTGTACGTCAACGCCCGCGACGCCGCGGGCAACGTCTCCCAGGCCAGTCCCACGGTCACCATCGCCGTGCCGCAGTGCCAGGCCGACACCGAGCCGCCCACCGTCCCCACCCGGGTGACGGCGACCGCGTCGGGCACCACGGTCACCGTGCGGTGGGCGCCGGCCACCGACAACGTCGGCGTCACCGGCTACGAGGTGCTCCGCGACGGCACCCAGGCCGGCTCGACCAGCGGCGCGGCCACGACGTCGTTCACCGACAGCGGCCTGGCCGCGAACACGCGCTACCGGTACCAGGTGCGAGCGCGCGACGCCCGGGCCAACCGGTCGGCCCCGAGCACGCCGGTCGTGGTCACCACCGGTTCCTCCTGCGCCACGGCGCTGTGCTCGGTCACCAGGGTCACCACCGAAACCGACCTGCCCTGGGGGCTGACCACCCTGCCCGACGGCCAGGTGCTCTACAGCCGCCGCGACACCTTCGAAATCGTCCGCCTCGACCCCGCCACCGGCACGAAGACCGTGGTCGGCAAGATGCCGAACGTGACGGGCACCGACGGCGAGGGCGGCGTCCTGGGCATCGCCGTGGCCGCCGACTTCGCGGCCGATCCGTGGCTGTACGTCATGCACACCAGCTCGACCGACAACCGGGTGGTGCGCGTCCGCTACACCGGCGGCGTGCTCACCGGCACCCCGCAGGTACTGCTGACCGGCATCCCGCGCAACAAGTACCACAACGGCGGCCGGCTGCGTTTCGGGCCCGACGGCAAGCTCTACGCCTCGACCGGCGACGGCCAGAACAGCGCCTGGGCCCAAGACCTCACCAGCCTCGCCGGCAAGGTCCTGCGCATCAACCGGGACGGCACCATCCCCGCGGACAACCCCTTCGGCACGCCGGTGTGGAGCTACGGCCACCGCAACCCGCAGGGCCTGGCGTTCGACTCCCAAGGCCGGTTGTGGGAGCAGGAGTTCGGCAACAACGTCATGGACGAGACCAACCTGATCGTCCGCGGCGGCAACTACGGCTGGCCCGCCTGCGAGGGCACCACGGGCAGCTGCGGTGACCCCGGCTTCATCGCACCCAAGCACACCTACCCCGTCGCCGAGGGTTCGTGCAGCGGCATCGCCGTGGTCCGAACCGGCCTCTACGTCGCCTGCGAGCGCGGAACACGGCTGTACCGGGCCGAAATCTCCGGTGACAGCCTGACCGACGTCCAGCAGTACCTCAACGGCACGTACGGGCGGCTGCGCACCGTGGAGCCGTCCGCCGACGGCGGTCTGTGGCTGACCACCAGCAACTACGGCGACAAGGACAGCATCCCGAACAACAGCAACGAAAGCATCCTCAAGGTCGAGCTCGGACGCTGAACCTAGCGCACGGAAGGAGAGCCGTCATGGCGCACCGCAGGACCTCCCGCCACCGTCGCCTGTGGACGGTTCCGGCGGCGGCGATCGCCCTCGCGGGCGCAGTGACGCCCACGGCGTCCGGCGCCGTGACGGCCTCACCGTGCACACCGGGCGCGACCTACGGGCCGCCATTGCCGGCGCCGGCGGTGACGTCCCAGCTCATCCGAGGAGGATTCAACTTTCTCGAAGGACCCACCTGGGACCAGCGAACGGGCACCCTGCTGCTGTCGAACATGCAGAATCCCACCGGTCCGCAGGGCGTGCAGCCGTCGGCGGTGCTCCGGTACACGCCGCCGGCCACCTTCGAGACGTTCATCGCCGACTCCGGCAGCAACGGCCTGGCGATCACCGCCGACGGCACGCGGGTGCTCGCCGCCACCCACGACAACCGCACCGTCTCCTCCTACAACCTCACCGACCGCGGCCGGACGACGGTCGCGGCCGGCTACCTCGGCCGCGCCTTCAACTCCCCGAACGACCTCACCACCGGCCGGGACGGCACCACCTACTTCACCGACCCCGACTACCAGCGCGGCAACCGCGCGGACCAGCAAGGCGGCCGGACCAGCGTCTTCCGCGTCCACGACGGCGTGGTCAGCCTGGTCGACGACACGCTGCGGGAGCCGAACGGCGTCGTCCTGTCCCCTGACGGCAAGACGCTCTACGTGGGAGCCACCGGTACCAACGTGATCATGAAGTACACCGTCTTCCCCGACGGCAGCACCGGCAACCGCACGACGTTCGCGAGCATGAGGACGCCCGACGGCGCCACCATCGACTGCGCGGGGAACCTGTACTGGGCTTCCTACGACGAAGGACTCGTCCACGTCTTCTCACCGACGGGCGCCCAGCTCGGCACCGTTTCCGCCGGCCGCAACACCACGAACGCGGCGTTCGGCGGGCCGGACGGGCAGACGCTGTACCTCACCTCCGGTGTTTCCGGTGGGTTCGGCCTCTACCAGACACACCTCAACGTGCCCGGCAACCCTTACTGAGCAGGGAGCCCGTCAGCCACGGCAACGGCCAGTGCTGTCGATGCCTGCTACGGCCTCGGCTCCGATGCGCTTGCGCGGTCCGGCTCCGGCGCGAGGACGGGGAAGTTGCTGCGGAAGACTCCGTGCGGGTCGCGGCTTCGCTTGATCGCGCGCAGCCGGGTCAGCGCCTCGGGGGTGAACGCGGCCGCGGTGGTCTCGCCCGGGGCGAGACAGGTGAACGGCTTGCGGTCGCCGAGGTGCGGGGCGAGATCGGCGGTCAGGTCGTCTTGCCGGGCGCGGATGGCCGTCGCGGTCGCGGGTGCGGTGGGTACGCCGAACAGGTAGAGGGCGTAAGGCTCGGTCAGCGGGCCGTGCGGGCTGTCCGAGGGCCGGGCCAGCGCGCCGCCCAGGTGCCGGATCTGGACGGTGAGCAGCGGCTGGATGGGGGCGGCCAGCAGTGCCTTGATCGCGGTGTCGGTCAGCTCGGTCAGCAGCTCGCCGCGGGCGAGTCCCGGGCCGGGTGTGGTGGGTTCGGCGGTGATGGTGCCCAGGTCGGCGACGGGCATCGCGGTCCGGCTGTCGGAGATCGGTGTGCCGATCTCGTCGAGGGGACGCAGCAGGGCCCGGGCGCCGGCCGGGTCGCCGAGGTAGGTGGCGTCCACCGCGATCACGGGCGCCGAGCCGGGGAAGTGCAGCAGGTCGGCCCAGACGGTGAGTTCGTCCGGTGCGCCGGCCGTGATGTCGTGGAAGGCGGCGAGGACGTCGGGGGCGTGGTCGGCGGGCCAGAGCATTCGCCCGCCGTACAGTGCCGGCGCGGGGTGCAGGCCGAACTCGATCGCGGTGACGATCGCGAAGTCACCGCCGCCACCGCGGAGCGCCCAGAACAGCTCGGCGTCGGAGTCGGCGGTCACCCGGGCGCGATGTCCTTCGGCGTCGACGACTTCGAAGGCGGTGACGCTGTCGGCGGCCCACCCGTGCTTGCGGCCGAACCAGCTCAGCCCGCCGCCGAGGGTGTAGCCGGCGACACTGACCACCGGAGAGCTGCCGGGCAGCCCGGTGAGGCCGTGCGCTCCGGCGACGGCCTGGACCTGACCCCAGGTCACGCCCGCGCCGACGCGGGCGGTGCGCGCGTCCGGGTCGACGCGCAGTTCGCCGAGTCGTCCGGTGCGGAGCAGGATCACGCCCGCCACGTCACCGGTGGCACCGTGCCCGCTGGGCTGGGTCGCCACGCTCAGCCCGTGGGTGCGGGCGTAGCGGACCAAGGCCGCTATGTCGCCGGCGTCTTCGGCGTGGACCACGGCGGCCACCGGTTGGTCGACGGCGAGGTTCCACGGCCGCGCGGCGCGGGGGAAGCCGTCGTCGCCGGGCAGCAGCACCGGGCCGTCGACGGCCGAGCGCAGGTTCTTCACGAGATTCTCCTCGGGGTGGACGTCAGTCATGCTCGAGCACGACCTTTCCGGGGACGCCGTTCTGCTTGGCCAGGAACGCTTCCCGGGTATCGGACAGCGGGAAAGTGGCGCCGGCGAGCGGGCGCAACCGTCCACTTCGGACCCGGTCGGCGAGTTCGGCCAGCTGCGTGCGGTCGGGTTCGACGATGAAGTACACCGCCCGGCTCGTCCCGGGCAGCGCGGCGGGTGGCGCGGAGATCGACACCAGCGCCCCGCCGGGCTTGACGACCGCGGCCGAGCGGGCGAGCACGTCCCCGCCGACGGTGTCGAAGACGAGGTCGGCCCGGCCGTCGAACCATCCCCGGTCGAGGTCGACGAACTCGTGCGCGCCCGCCGCGTCCGCCGCCTCGGCGTGCCGCCCGCGCCCGGTTCCGATCACCCGCGCGCCGGCGTCCCGCGCGAGCTGGACGGCGACGGCGCCGACGCCACCACCCGCACCGTGGACGAGGACGGTCTGCCCGGCGGTGAGCCGGCCGTGGGTGAACAGCGCCTGCCACGCGGTCAGTCCCGGCATCGCCAGGGCCGCCGCGGCGCGGTGCGTGACGTTGCCGGGCAGCACTGCCAGATCGCGGGCCTCCACGGCGAGGTACTCGGCCGCGGCGCCGTCGCGATGCCGGTCGGTGAGTCCGTAGACACGGTCACCGACGCGCAGCCCGGTGGTGCCGTACCCGACTTCGGCGACCACGCCCGACACCTCGTGGGCGGGGACGACGGGGGTCCGGTCCCGGCCCCGGCGGTCGACCCACGTCACCGGCCAGTCCAGCTCACCCGGCGTGAACGACGCCGCGTGCACCTGCACGACGACGTCGCCCACGCCGGCATACGGTTCCGGGGCGTCCTCGTACACCAGATCCCCGGGGCCACCGGGCCGGTGGATTCTGACGGCTTTCATGACTTTTCCTCCTCAGGCGGTGAAGATCGCGGCCGGATCGCCGGTGAACCAGGCGTTGTCGATGCGCAGACGGCGGATCACCCAGCGCTCGCCGTCCCGCACGAGATCGACGTCGTAGGGGTTCTTCAGCAGCGCGAACACCCCGTGGTCGGCCGTGAGCAGGTGCTGGGCCTCGACCAGCGCGGTCAGCCGCGCGGTGTCGCCGTCGATCACGACTCGCGGGTTGGTGACCTGGTGGGTGGTGTCGACCCGCCCGGTGAACAGGCCCAGGATGGTGGTCACGATCGTGTCCCGCCCGGACATCAGCGGCGGCCGGGCACCCCACTTCGCGGCGGCCGGCCGGAAATCCAGCTCGGCGTCCGCGGCGAAGGCCGACGCGAACAGCTCCCGGTCCTTCAGATCCTGGCCGAAGCCGAAACGGTAGAGCGCGTCGACGATCTCGGTGCGGTCCCGCAGCTCCCGCACCACGGTGTCGATCAAGGTTTCCATGGCTCCACCCTCGGGCAGGCCACGCGCCGGAACAACGCGCATGTGTGCCACGATCATGAAGCCACGGTTAACGATGCGGAGGGTGCGGGGATGCTGGAGCGGCACGAGATCGACGCGTTCCTCACCCTCGCCGACGAACTGCACTTCGGGCACGCGGCCGAGCGGCTGCACGTGTCCACCGCCCGGGTCAGCCAGACCATCCGCAAGCTCGAACGGCGGGTCGGTGTCCCGCTGTTCAACCGGACCAGCCGCCGGGTGGAGCTCTCCCCCGTCGGGCGCCGGCTCCACGAAGACCTGCGGCCGGCCTGGGACCAGGTCGCTGCCGCACTCACCCGCGCGATCGAGACCGGCCGCGGCTTCACCGGCACGCTGCGGGTGTGCTTCACCGGCGCGGCGGGCGGTCAGCTGCTCGTCGGCGTGTCCGAGCTGTTCCAAGCCCGCCACCCCGACTGCGAAGTCCAGATCCGCGAAGCACAGCTGGCCGAGCTCACGCCGTGGTTGCGCGACGGCACCGTCGACCTCGCGCTGGCCACCTTCCCCGTGGACGAACCCGGCATCGCCACCGGACCGGTCCTGGTCTCCGAGGCCCGGTTCCTGGCTGTCCCGATCGGACACCCCTTCGCCCGCCGGGACGCTCTCTCACTCGAGGACCTGGCCACGGTCACGCTGCTCCGGCTCCCCGACACCCTGCCGGAATCCCTGCGTGCCGACCGGACCCCCGACACCACCCCGGGCGGGCAGCCGATCAGCCCCGGCCGGTCCGCCGCGACGTTCCAGGAACTGCTGACCCTCGTCGGCGCCGGACAGGGCGTCTTCCCCGTGGGCGCCAACGTCCGCCGCTACTACGTCCGCCCCGACGTCGCCTACGTCCACCTCGACGACGCGCCACCACTGCAGTGGGGGCTGCTCTGGCGCGCCGACAACGCCACCGCCCGCGTCCTCGCCTTCAACGATGCCGCCCACGACCACGTCACCGCATATCGGTGACGGCCGGGACATCCCTTCACCACTTCGCCATCGCCGCGATCAGGTCGCCGATTTCCGCAGAGGTCGCGGCCAGCTGCCGGAAGAACGGCCGCCACCGCTCGCGCTCGTTCCGCATCAGCTCGGACTCGGCCCGGGACTGACGCGCCGGCCGGCGGTGCCGACATCCGGCTTCGCGAAAGCAGGTTCGCCCGGCTAGGCTCGGAGCGGAACGCTCCGACAGTCAGCGCGGACCCCAGGGAGCCACCGACGTGGTCGAGACGCCCGACATCGTTCGCCCGCCTGCCGAGCTCAGCGCGGCCCTCGCGACCATCGGCAGCGCGACGGCCAGTGCCGAGCTCAGCCGCATGGGCATCCGCAGCGCCTTCATCCGCGGGCCGGTTTCGGTGACGCCCGGCGTGCGCGTGGCCGGCCCGGCGCTCACCCTGCAGTTCCTGCCCAAGCGGGAAGACCGCTATCCCGCCGACGAGTACGCCGAACCGGAGAAGCAGCTGCACCGGCACGTCATGTACCACGCGCGGCCCGGCGACATGATCGTCGTCGACGCGCGCGGTGACATGAGCAGCGGGGTGTTCGGCGAGATGATGCTGACCTACTTCAAAGGGCGCGGCGGCGCCGGCGTGGTCGTCGACGGGTGCCTGCGCGACATCGGCGAGGCGCGGCAGCTCGGCCTCGGGCTGTGGATCCGGGGCGCGACGCCGAACTTCCACGCCCAGACCGGCATCGTCCCGGCCGCCGTCAACGTGCCGGTGGCGTGCGGTGGCACGCTCGTCGAGCCGGGCGACATCGTCGTCGCCGATGACGACGGGGCGGTCGTGGTGCCCGTCAAGCTCGCGCCCGCCCTGCTGGCCGCCGCCCAGGAGCACGCGGAATGGGAGGAGTTCTCCCGGATGCGGCTGGCCGAGGGCGGCGACCTGCGGCGGTACTACCCGCTTTCGGACGAGGCCCGGCCCGAGTACGAGCGGTGGCGCGCCGAGCGGGGCCGGGCCTGACGGGCGCCTTCACCCCTTCACGGCCCCCGCGGTGAGGCCCTCGGTCAGGAACCGCTGCCCGAAGCCGTACATCAGCACGACCGGGATGCTGATCAGGAGCGAGGCCGCGGCCAGCTGCCCCTGCGGCACGACGTCGCCGAAGATCATCGACTGCATGCCGACCGGCAGGGTCTTGTTCTCGTCCTTGGTGATGAACACGAAGGCGAACAGGAACTCGTTCCACGCGTTGGTGAGCGTGAACAGCGCGACCGCGAGCAGGCCCGGTTTGGCCAGCGGCAGCACGATCCGGGTGAACGCCCCGAACCGCGTGCAGCCGTCGACCAGCGCGGCCTCCTCGAGGTCGGCCGGGATCGACTTGAAGTAGCCGACGAGCAGCCACGTCGCGAACGGCAGGGTGAACGTGGGATAGGCGAGCACGAGCGACCACAGCGAGTCGTTCAGCCCGATCCCGCTCATGAGCTGGTACAGCGGGATGAACAGCAGCGCGCCCGGCATCACGTAGGTGAGCAGGATCGTCACCGTGAAGCTTTCCGAACCCCGGAACTTCAGCCGTGCCAACGCATAGCCGGCCAGCGCCGCGCAGATCAGGGCGATCACCGTGGACGCCACCGACACCAGGATCGTGTTGACGTACCAGGTGCCGAACGCCCGGCCGGTGAACAGGTTCGTGAACTGCTCGGTGGTCCACGGGGTCGGCCAGAGGTCGTCGGTGCGCGCGACGATCTGGTCGTCGGACTTGAAGGCCGTGACCGTCATCCAGTAGAGCGGGGCGAGCACGAAGCCCAGCAGGCCCACGAGCGCGACCCCCGAGCCGGCGCCGCCGACCAGGCGGGCGGCCATCCGGTTGCCCCGGATGGCGAGCACGGAAACGACCCGGCCGACGACGGCCGCGAGCACCACGAACACGCCGAGCACGAGCGCGGCCTTCCAGACGATGTGCGGCGACGCCCAGACCAGCACGAGCGCCGAACCCACGACGACCACCCACGGCAGGGCTTTGCGCTGGGCGGGAGTCAGCCGCCGTCGACCCAGGTCGCCCGCGCCGGGCAGGTCGCTGCGGCGCATCATCCGCACGAGGATCACCACGAGAACGCCGATGACCGGCAGCATCACCAGCGTGGCCGCGGCGCCCGCGCCCAGCTGCAGCTGCTGGATCGCCTTCGAGTAGGCCACCATCACGTACGGCGCCGTCGCGTCCCCCGGCCCGCCCTGGGTCATCAGCCAGATCAGGTCGAAGTTGTTGAACGTCCAGATCGAGGACAGCAGCACCGTGACGATCATGACGGGACGCAGCCCCGGCAGTGTGATGTGGACGAACCGCTGCCACGGCGAGGCACCGTCCACCATGGCCGCCTCGTGGAGATTGCCGTCGATGGCCTTGAGCCCGGCGAGGAACGTCACCGTGAAGAACGGGATGCCCTTCCAGACGTTGACCAGGATGACCGAGGGCATCGCGAGCGCGGGATCGGACAGCCACTCCGCGGGCCATCGGTCGACGAGCCCGATCGCGGCGAGGGCGGGCCCGATCCCGGTGTCGGTGAGCAGGGTGTTGACGCTGCCGAAGATCGGGTCCAGCAGGGACCGCCAGGTGAAGGCCGTGACGACCGTCGGGATCACCCACGGCAGCAGGATCACCCCGGCGATGATCGCCCGGCCGCGGCGCAGGTGGTGCAGCATCAGCGCCGCGATGAGCCCGAGGGTCACCTTGAAGATCTCGGCGTAGGCGGTGAAGACGAACGAGTTGAGCACGCCCTTGTGGAACAGGGCGTCGTCGATGAGGGCCGTGTAGTTGTCCAGACCGGCGAAGACCGTCTCCGCGCCGTGGCGTTCCGTGGCGCTGGTGACGACCGAGCCGGCGATCGGGACCAGGATCAGGCCGGCGACCAGCAGCAGCGCCGGCCCGATGAACACCGCGGCGAGACGCCAGTCGCGCCCGAGCAGCCGCTGGGTCCTGGTGAGCGAGGACGACGCGCCCGGCACCGGACGGGCCGGCGCCGTCGGTGTCCTCTTCGGACGCAGGACGGTCACTGCCGATAGCCCTGTTGCTCGAAGATCTGGACGATCCGGGCGTGCGTCGCGGCGACGGCGTCGGCCGGCCGGGTGCCCTGGATGACCGACTGCATCATGTCGGTCAGCAGGTAGGCGGCGAGGGCGGCCTGCTCGCCGGGGCTCGGGGCCTGGGGAAACGCGTAGCCGGTCCTGGTTTTCATCGGAAGCGACGCGCGGGTCTGCTCACGCAGCGCAGGGAAGGCCGGGTCACCGCTGGTGTAGTACGGGTCGGAGTCCCACACCTTGTCCCACGAGGGGTTGACCAGGCACGGCGCTTCCTTCGCGACACCGAGCAGCGCGCTCCCGCTGACCATGAACTTCGCCACCAGCTTGGCGAGGCCGGGGTTCTTCGCCCCCTTGAACACGACGAACGAGTTGGACTCGCCGTACGCCAGTGGCCGGTCGATCGCCGGTCCGGTGGCGCCGTTGAACGGATGCGTGTTGGCGTAGACCGGGTTCTTCTTCGTCTTCGAGTCGGCGTAGACGCTGAATTGGTTGAGCGTGAGTCCCAGGATCCCGGCCAGCCAGTTTTCGTTGTTGCTCGAATCGGTCCAGCTCCCGATCCCGGGTGGCAGCATCGGCTTGTACTTCGGGTTCGTGTAGATGTCGCCGATGAACGTGACGGCGGCGACGGTCTCCGGCGAGTTGAACACCACCTTCGTCCCGGTGTTGTCCGCGATCGCCCCGCCGTAGGTGTTGATGACGTTCTGGATGAAGCCGTTGGCGTCGCCGGAGCGGTTCGCCGTGAGCCCCCAGCCGAACCGCCGCTTCGCCGGGTCGGAAACCGCCAGCGCGTTGTCGCGCAGTTCCTCCCACGTGTAGTAGGGCTTGAGCGGGAGACCCTTCTCCTGGTACCAGTCCTTGCGCAGGTACATCCCGGACGCGATGAAGTGGTAAGGGATCGCGTACCAGCGCCCGTCGAACACGCAGAATTTGGTCGACGCCGTCGCGGGTTCCCCGTAGAGCCCGCGCATCTCTTCGACCACGTCGGTGACGTCGGTGAGGGCGCCGAGGTTGTGGAGCTGGCCGACGAACCGCCGGTCGCTCACGAAGGCCAGATCGCGGTTGGTGCCCGCCTTCACCTCGGCGTCCATCTTCGCGACCATGTCACCGGCGTCGCCGGAGACCAGGTCGTTGCGGATCGTGGTGCCGGTGGCCTGGGCGAACACCTGCAGCGACTTGTCCAGCGCCTTGTTGGCGGCCTCGGAGTACAGCTTCTGCGAGAGCATCCCCACCGACCCACCGCGGAGCCTGGAAGCTTCATCGAGCAGCGCCTGGGGCACCTGGACGTCGACCTGCGGTGCGGGGGCGGAACCGCTTCCGCACCCGGCGAGGCCGAGCGCGCCCAGCGCACCCACCCCCGCGCTCATCCCGAGGAAAGTGCGTCTCGACCACTCCGTTTTCTCTGCCATGCCTCATCCGTCCTCGTCATTGGTTCCGGATCTCGGTCGTGCAGTGCGCTAGTGCTTGCTTCGCTGCTCCGCGACGAGCGTGGAGTAGTTGTTGCTCAGGTGCCTGCGCATCGCCGCGCGGGCACCTTCCGGGTCACGCGCCACGAGGGCGTCGTAGATCTCCGTGTGCTGGGCGGTGGCGCGGCGCAGCCCGGCCGGCGCCTCGTTGGTGAGGCGGCGGCTGGCCGTGCCGAGCCACCGGGCGGAGTACATGATCCGGTCGAGGATGCGGTTGTCGGCCGCCCGGCAGATCTCCATGTGGAATTCGTGGTCGACCTCGAGGTAGGCCTCGGGATCCGCCTCGAGCGCCGCCATGCGGTCGAGTTCGTCCCTGAGCCGTTCCAACGTCTCCCCGGTGACGGCGGCCGCGGCCATCGCGGCCAGTTCGGGCTCGAGCAGCGCGCGCATCTGGTGCAGTTCCTGCAGCAGTTCGTCGACGATCTCCGTGGGCAGCCACTCGATCAGCAACGGGCTCAGGTAGTCCCACTCCGCGCGGGGCCGCACGACGACGCGGCGGCCCTGCGCGACGTCGACGATGTCGAGGGAGGCGAGGATCTTGAGCGTCTCGCGCGCCACCACGCGGGACACCCCGAACTCACTCGAGATCTCGATTTCCGACGGCGCCCGGCCCTCGTCGATCTCGCCGTTGACGATCCGCCGGGTCAGGTGGGCCGCCACCTGCACCGGAAGGGTCCGGACCTTGACAGCGTCCGGAGACTCTTGTCTCCTTGGCATGTCATCAGCTTATCGGACAAGTTGGACGTCGCATTAGTCCGTTCATACGCACGACCCGGCGACGGGAGAGCAATGCGGATCGTGAACGTCACGACGGCGGTGGTCGCCTACCACGGTCAGGCCACGCTGGTGCGGATCGACACCGACGAGGGCCTCAGCGGGTTCGGCGAGGCCAATCCCGACGCCGGCGCGGCCGCCGTCGTCGGCATGATCGGCACGTTGACACCCCTGCTGATCGGCGAGGACCCGCGCAACGTCGAACGGTGCTGGGAAAAACTGCGCCGCAGCAACGTTTTCGCGGGTTCCCAGGGCGGGGTGTTCGTGATCGCCCTGTCCGGGATCGAGCTCGCGCTGTGGGACCTCGCGGGCAAGGCCGCCGGGCAGCCGGTCCACCGGCTGCTCGGCGGGAAGTTCCGCGACCGGATCCGCCTCTACGCCGACTGCGGCGACGGCGACGACCCGGCGGGCTCGGTAGCCGGGTGCGTCGACCGGGCCCAGCGGATGGTCGCCGAAGGCTTCACCGCCCTGAAGTTCGACATCGACAACCTCCGCCACCCGGCCAAGTTCGACGCCTTCAACCACACGGTCAACGCCGCCGAACTGCGCTCGATGGCCGAGCGCGTGGCCGCCGTCCGGGACGCGATCGGACCGGACGTCGACCTGGCCATCGACCTGCACGCGCGCTACGACGTGCCGAGCGCGTGCCGGATCTCCTGGGAGCTCGAGCCGTTCGGCCTGATGTGGCTCGAGGAGCCGCTGCCGGCGGAGAACGTCGACGCGCTGGTGCGGGTGCGAGCCCAGACCCGGACGCCGATCTGCGCCGGAGAAAACCTTTACCTGCGCTGGGGGTTCCGCGAGCTCCTCGAACGCGGTGCCGTGGACGTCATCGAGCCGGACGTCCCGAAGTGCGGCGGCCTCGCCGAAGCCAAGAAGATCGCCAACCTCGCGGAGCTGCACTACATCCCGTTCGCACCGCACCTCGTGTCGACGCCGCTGGGCACGATGGCCACGTCACACCAGTGCGCCGCGATCCCCAACTTCTTCGTCCAGGAGTGGCACGCCCTCGAGGAGCGCGCGGTGTGGGACAGCTACGTCCGCGCCCCCGACGGGAGCGGCTCGATCGTCAAGGACGGCTACATCACGCTCCCCGACACGCCCGGCATCGGTGTGGAGCTCGACATGGACGGCGTCCGGGCACACGCCGTCGCGGGCTACGGAGTGTTCGAGTAGCTCTCCGAAAGGCGCGAAGAACCCTTTGTTCTTTCGCGGTAAGGGCCCGGATCGCCGATTCTTGCTTGCTATCTTCGCGTCCGCCGAATCAGGCGACGAGGAAGGTGATCCGGATGAACTTCATCGAAACGGTCGCGAACCGTCAGCCGACGGGAATGCCGACCCTGGAAATGTGCACGCCGACCCGGGTGGTGAGCTCGGCCACCGAGCTGCAGACCGCGGTCGTGGTGTGGAAGGCCGTGCTCTACGGGGCGAACTTCTTCCGCGCCGCGGTGCACGGGTTCCCCCACGGTCCCCAGGGAGCGGACACGGCCGGCGTGCCCGGCCGCGAGCAGTGGGGCCGGCTGTCGGCTGCCCAGCTGACCGCCCTGCTGGCCGAGACCGCCTGATCACCCGCGGCGGGGTTCCGGCAAAGTCCTCTTCCGCGGACGGGTTCGCGATGTCCTGAACGACTCGTTCCTGTCGTCGGACGTCCTGAACGAGTCGTTCAGGACATCGGACCACCGCGGCAGCCACCGACTTTTGCCGGAACCTGCCGCGGGGAAAGCGGCTCAGGAGACCGTCCACACCTGGCTCGAGGCACCCGTCCCGGCGACCTGGCCGACCGGCGCGCCGCTCGCGGTGGAGGAGCCGGTCACCCCGATCACGAGGCCGCTGCCGATGTTCTCCAGGACGTACTGGCTGCCGGTGAGGCTGCCCACCAGGTCCGCGGCCCACTGCTGGCCGGCGGCGCCGGTGCAGGTCCACTGCTGCAGCTGGACGCCGTTCGCCGTGGACCCGTCCGGGACGTCGAGGCACAGCCCGCTGTTGACGTTGACCAGCGTGAAGACGTTGTCGGCCAACTTCGTCAACCGCCACTGCTGGTTGGTGCCCCCGTGCGCGGGCCATTGGATGATCTTGCCGCCGGCCGCGGTCGAGGCGCCCGAGGCGTCCAGCACCATCGAGCTGTTGGCGTTCTTCAGCACGTGCGTGCCGGCACCGGGCAGCCCCGAGTTCGCCGACCACGTTCCCGCGTCGGTGTCGAGGGTCCAGCTCGGGTACTGGCCCAGGTTGACCGTCGTGCCGCGGATCGTGAGCGGAAGCCAGATCAGCGGCGAATCGCCCATGGCGTTCCCCGTCCAGCGGTCTCCCGCGTAGACGTAGGTGGTCTCCGCACTGCCCTGGACCGTGATGATGTTCGCGGTCTGGCTGTTGTAGGTGTTCGTGCCCGGCGCCGCGAAGTTCCGGAACGATGACCACGGCCCGGCGAGCGACGGCGCGGTCGCGTACACGTTGTCGTTGGTCGCCCATCCGGTCAGGTGAGACGCCAGCAGGTAGTACGTCCCGCCGACCTTGATCACCGCCGGGGACTCGTAGTTCGGCAGCGTCGCCACCGCGCTCGCCACCGTCGTGTAGTCCGCGGACAGCCGGTAGATGCGGAGGCTGCGGCCGGCGTTCTCGCTCAGCAGGTACGCGGATCCGTCGGTGTCCTGGTACAGGCCGATGTCGCGGCTCTGGTTGCCCAGCGGCTGGAAGCTCCCCCGGTAGCTGTACGGGCCGCACGGCGTGGGGCTGGTCGCCACGCCGACCCGCTGCTCGGAGTAGCTCGTGTTGTCGATGTGCAGGTACATCACGTACATCCGGGTGCCGGCGTTGTAGAGCACCTTGGGCCGTTCGACGATGCGGTTCGGCCCGAGGTCGCCGCTGCCCTGTCTCGCCAGCGCGACTCCCTGGTGGGTCCAGTTCGCCAGGTCGGCCGAGGTGTAGCAGGGGATGTCCTGGAAGGCGGTGTTGGCCGTGGTCTGGCCGGTCTTGTCCTCGCCGAAGCCGTACCACGTGGTCCCGGCCTTGACGATGCCCAAGCCGTGCAGCTGCAGCGCGCGGCCGTCGGTGTCGGTCCGCCGGGCTCCGAGGGTGAACGTGTTCGTCGCCTGCGCCGGCGGCGCGGGCAGCAGCGCGCCGGCCAGGACGGTGAGCAGGACGACGAGCAGGGCGAGCGGCCGTTCCTTTGTGGACAGTCGCCGTGAGCTGGGCATCCTGGCTCCTCTCGGCCGTCGAACCGGTTCGCGTGATCGGTTCGCCGAAACAGTATGGACCCGTTCGGAAGCAGGTCAAGGCAAGGCTGGAAACTTACACACTCACCCAGGAACGTCGAATCGGTTCGAACAGCAGGACTCAGGCGGGCCCGACGGGCGTCGCGAGGACGTCACCCGGTGCGGGCTCGGCCAGCAGCCGCCGCCCGGCCCGTTCGGGCCGGACGCCGGGCGTGGCCCGCACGTCGTCCGGCGGGAGGCTGCCGAGCGCGCGGACGGCCTCCTCGTCCACCACGACGCCGAGCCCCGCGCCGTCACCGAGCACGAACGCGCCGTCCTCGATCGTGTGGTCCACGGCCACGCCGACGGGAGGACGCAGGTCCTGCAGCTCGCTGACGATGTGGTTGGGCACCGCGGTCGCCGCGTGCACCAGCCCGGCGGGCGTGGTGCCGACCGGGCTGACCGGGAGGTCGTGGGCGTGGGCGAGCGCCGCGACGCGCAGGAAGTGGGTGACTCCCCAGACCGACGCCGTCTGCACGATGTCCACCGCGCCGGCCGCCAGCAGGGGACGGAACTGCTCCAGCCCGGTGAGGTTCTCACCGGTCGCCACCGAGGCGCGGATGCCCCTCCCCACCGTCGCGAGCCCGTCGGCGTCCCAGCGGCGCACCGGCTCTTCCACCCAGATCAGGTCGAGCGTGCGCTCGAGCTCGCCCACGTGGCGCAGGGCCTGCTTGCGCGTCCACGACTCGTTGGCGTCGAGCATCAGGCCCGGGCGCACGCCCCCCGAGAACTCCGCCAGCACGTCCCGGACCACGCTCAGCCGACGCCGGTCCCGGTCGACGTCGAGGCCGCCCTTGACCTTCGCGACGCGCAGCCCGCGCTCGGCGTACGCGCGGTAGGTGGCGGCGAGCTCCGCTTCCGTCAAGGCGATGTCGAGGCCCGACGCGTACGCCGGCACGCACCGGTCACGGCCGCCCAGCAGGCGCCACAACGGCTGCCCGGCCGCCTTCGCCTTGATGTCCCACAACGCGGAGTCGAAGGCGCCGATCGTGCCGAAGACCGCACCGGCGTGCCCGGCCTTGAAGGTCCAGCGGAGCATCCGGTCGTACAGCGCGGCCACGCCGCGCGGATCCTCCCCTTCGATCGCCGGGAAGATCTCCCCGGCCTGCGGGTGCGGTCCCATGCCGACACCGGTGATGCCTTCGTCGGTGTCGAGCAGCACGATGGGCACCTTCACCACGCCGTCCGCGTAGACGCCGTTGGCGTCCCCGACCGGCCGGCCCCAGTCCTGGACGGTGGTCAGGCTCCTGAACCCGGTGATCCGCATGTCAATCCTCCCCGGAGCCGATCGTGGGGTCCCGGGCCCGCGCGTAGATCGACAACGTAAGTCGTATTACATAGTATGAAAAGACTCGAATGACCCGGAGGTGATCGATGAGCACGGTCGCGTTTCCTCCTCCCGACGCGGCGCCCCGGCGCGGCCGCCGGGCCGACGCCGTCGTCGACCACCTCGTCGAGCTGATCGCGAGCGGGGTGATCCAGCCCGACCAGCTGCTGCCCGTCGAATCCTCGCTCTGCGAAACGTTCGGGGTCAGCCGGACCGTCGTCCGCGAGGCCATCAAGTCCCTGGAGGCCAAGGGACTCGTCAAGGCCCGGCAGGGTGTCGGCACGCTGGTGTCGGCCCAGGAGTCGTGGAACCTGCTCGATCCCGCGCTGCTGGCGGCCGTCGTGCGGCACGACCGGCGGTACGACGTCCTCGATCAGCTCATCGACGTGCGCACCTCCCTCGAATCGAGCATGGCCCGGGAGGCCGCGCGCCGGGCCACCCCGGCGGACCTCGCCGAGCTGCGGGAGCTCATGGCCCGGCTCGACGCGGCGGTGCGGGAACCGGACCTCCTCGACGACATCGACGTGGCGTTCCACGAGCGGATCATGCTGGTGTCCGGGAACCGGCTCGGCCGGGCGATCGTGCACACGGTGCACGCCGAGGCCCGGCGCAGCCCGCGCTACGTCGGGTACTCCGCCCTCAAGCACCGCCGTCAGTCGAACCGGCAGCACCTCGCCGTCCTCGAAGCGATCGAGGCCGGGGATCCGGAAGCGGCGGGTTCGCTGATGGCCGAGCACATCGCGACGTCCTGGCAGCGACGCCGTCCCACCCGCTGAGCCCGCGTCGCCGGGGGTCATTCCTTCACCCCGCCACCGACCAGCCCGCGCACCAGCGCGCGCTGCGACAGCATGAACACGACCGCCACCGGGATGACCGCGAGCAGCGTGGCGAGCGCCAGTTCCGGCCGGAAGATGTTCACCTGCTGGCCGCCGCCACCGACGGCGGGGTTGAACGAAGGCGTCGACGACAGCAGGTCCGACAGGCCGACCTGGATCGGGTACTGCGTGGAGTCCGCGAGAACGGTGTAGGGCAGGAAGAAGTTGTTCCAGTCGGCCACGAAGCTGAAGAACAGGACCAGCGCGAGCACCGGCTTCGCCAGCGGCAGCGCGACGTGGCGGAACGTGGCCCATTCGCCGCAGCCGTCGATGCGCGCCGCGTCGAGCAGTTCGCGCGGAACCGCGGTCGCGTAGTAGATGTAGGCGAGGTAGACCCCGAACGGGTAGAACGCGAACGGGAGGATCACCGAGAGGGCGCTGCCGATCAGGTGCACCGAGTTGAGCTCGAGGAAGATCGGCAGCACCAGCGCCGCCGCCGGCATGATCATCACGATGAGGGTCAGCGACAGCACCAGCCGCCGGCCGGGAAAGCGCCCGAACGCGAGGCCGTAGCCGGCGGGAATGCCCGTCACCAGGACGATCGCGGTCGCGCTCACCGCGTACAGCAGCGAGTTGCCTATCCACAGGCGGTAGAGGTGGTCGCTGAAGGCGTCCAGGTGCTGCCACGCCAGGGCGAGCCGGTCGAGGCCGCCGAAGGCCAGCGGCGCACCGGTGACCAAGGCTTCGTCGGATTTCGTGGGTGCCAGGATCAACCACGCCAGCGGGACCACGAAGAACGCGGCGAAGACGGCGAGGATCGCGAACCGGAGGCCACGCGCGGCGAGTCGCATCAGTCGTCCGTCCTGAACAGTCCGGTCCGGGTCACGATGAGCGCCGCGGCGAGCAGGCCGATCGCGAGCAGGTCGACGGAAATGGCGGCGGCGGCGTTGAAGTCCGCATAGCGGAACGCCAGCTGGAACGCGAGCTGGTTGGCCGACCAGGTGTCCGGGACCAGCCCGAGGCTGGCCTGGTTCACCAGCTGCGGCTCGACGAAGAGCTGGGTTCCGGTCGCGAAGGACAGGATCACCATGTAGGCGATCCACTTGCGGATCAACGGAAGCTTGATGCGCAGCGCGATCGTCACCGGGCCGGCGCCGTCGATGCGCGCGGCGTCTTCCAGCTCTTGCGGGATCGTGTTCAGGGCGCCGTACATGATGACGATCCAGCCACCGGCCCCGGTCCAGAACGCGATCATCGCGAAGATGAAGGGCAGCTTGCCGGGCGCGATCGACTCGACGAACAGGTGGGACCCGAACACGTCGCGCACGAGGAAGGACCCGGGGCTCACGGTGGGGTCGAGCATGAACAGCCAGACCAGCACCGACGACGCCCCGGCGAGAGCACCGGGGATGTAGAACAGGAACCGGAAAGCCGACGAGACCCGGTTCGCGCGGCCGTGCAGCAGCAACGTCAGCCCGACGACGAGTACGACGAGGGAGCCGAGCCACACGCTGGTGTAGAGCAGGACGTGCCCGAAGGCGGGGAGGAAACGGTAGTCGCCGATGGTCCGGGTGAAGTTGCGGAAGCCGGCCCAGCCACCCGCGTCGTCGGTGAAGGCGAGCAGGAGCGCGTAGAGCATCGGAAGGACGCCGAACGCGACGAGGAACGGCAGGTAGGGCCCGACGAACGCGAGACCCGGCCAGGTGTGCTTGCCACGCTTACGCTTGTACGGAGCGGGCGCTCCTGCCCCCACGGCAGGAGCGTCCGCTTCGGCGGTACTAGTTGACCGCATACCCGGCCGCCTGTGCCGCTTGCTTGAGAGCCTTCCCGAACGGCTCCAGCAAGGAGCTCAACGGCTTTCCCGCCACCAGCTCCGTGACGACGCTGGTGGACCAGACGGGCTGGTCCGGGTACGAGACCAGGTTCCAGCCGGGCCAGATCTGGTCCGCGGCGGCCTTGAGCGCCGGCGTCGGATCGGCGGCGTAGTAGACGTTGCCGGCCTGTTGTTCCAGCCACTTGGTGGCCAGCGGCGCGTAGGCCGGATACCCGGGCCGGCTGTCGGCGCCACTCGGGTTGAACACGGTCGTGGCCCAGGTGACGAAGTCCGCCGCGGTCGCGAGGTTGGTGGAGTGCCGGGACATGATCCACGGCCCGCCACCGACCTGGCCGGTGGTCACCGGCGTTTCGTCCCCCCACTGCAGCGGCGGCGCGGCCGTGATCTGCTTGGCCGGGACGTGCAGCGACTGGTCGAAGACCGCCTGGGCGTACCAGGACGGTCCCGGCATCAGCAGGACCTTGTCGTCGGCGCCGCCGTACTTCTGGGCGAAGTCCGGGGTGAACACGCTCAGCGGGGGCACCGTCCCGTTCTTGATCAGCGGATCGAGCAGGCCGGCCACCCGGGTGCAGTGCGCGTCCGTCGCATCGATGCGCACGCTGGCACCGTTCACCTGCGAGAGCGGGCACTGGTTGCCCCACAGGTAGATCCAGTGGCTGAACGAGTCCCCGACGTTCCCGACGATGTAGCCCGGGTGTTCCTTGGCGACCTTGTCTCCGAGGCTCGCCCATTCCTGCCAGGTTTTCGGCACCGTGTAGTGGAATTGGTCCATCAGTTTCTTGTTGACCCAGAGCACGACCTGGGCCAGGTTGTCCTGCACGCAGTACTGCGTGCCGTTGATCGTGCACTGGGCGGTCGAACTCGCGGGCCACTTGCCGAGCACGTCCTGCGGAATGAGATCCTTGACCGGCGCGGCGAAGTCGAACGGCTTCTGCGCCATCCACACCGGGTCGTTGACCTGCTCGCTGAAGATGACGTCCGGCCAGCCCTTGCCGGTCCGGTTCCACAGCTGGATCTTGGTCTGCAACGTGGTCGCGCCGTTGCCGTCGCCGTCGAAGGTGACGATGTTCGCGTGGACGCCGGGATGCGCCTTGGCGTAGGCCTGGGCCACCGGCAGGCGTGCCGCGTCCACCCAGACGGTCAGGTCACCCCCGACCTTCCCCGGCGAGTTCGACGCGGCCGGCGAGGTACTCGTGGAGGTCGAACACCCGGCCATGGCCAATGCCGCCACGGCGACGAGCCACAGACGTCGCTGAATCATGGCTGATCACACTCCCCTGTGGGGACTGCCCAGAGGCTCCGTCGACCCTGGGATTCAAATAACGTAAGTCGTATGATGTCTTATGTCAATCGACCATCGCGACCTCGTGCACACCGCCGGAAAGTGACGAAATCCGGGCAGGCACAGAAAAAAGCTCTCCTGCCCGAAAGGATCACCGGGTCAGGAGAGCGGGCTCGGAGCGCACTTTCAGCTGCCGAACCGGCGTAAACGGCACGCCGGGGAACAACTGGAGCTCCACCCGGACCTCCCCCACCGCCCCGATACAAAGCCGGAACGCGGACGGCAGTGCCGGGTCAAGGCACGCTTTCCCGCCTTGACCCGGCACTGCCGTCCGTAGTCACAATCCGGCTTCGGGGTGGTGGGCTGCTTCCACCACGGAACACCGCGACAGCGATTGACTTTGCCAGTCGCAGGAGTGTCCATTGTGGAGCTTGTCCGCCTCCGCGCGCTCAGGCGAGGCCGAACCGCTCGGAGTGCACCTGCCGCCCGGGAACCTTCAGCTCACGCAAAGCACCAAGCACAGCCGACGTCATCGCGGGCGGCCCACAGACGTACACATCGCGTTCGGCGATGTCGGGTACCAGGGCACGAAGATTGCCCGGCTCGAACGGCAGCGTCCCGTCCCCGGTGCGGCCGGTGAGCAGGTGCAGCCGCCCACCGCGATCCGAGATCAGGGCCCGTACCTCGTCGGCCAGCACGGCGTCCCTCTCGCTGCGCACCCGGTACAGCACGACGACATCGCCCGGCGGTTCCTCCTCCAGCAGGGCCCGGACCGGGGTGATCCCCACTCCCCCGGCGATCAGCAGCGCGCCCGGCCGCGTCCGGTGCAACGCGGTGAACGCCCCGTACGGCCCCTCGACGAACGCGCGGCTGCCGACCGGGACGTGCCGCAGGCCGGCGCTGGTGCGGCCGGCCGCCTTGGCGGTCAGGCGCAGCGTGCGGCCGTCGGGGGCCGCCGACAGCGAGAACGGGTTCGCCTGCGACCAGTGGTGGTGGCCGGGGAACCGCCAGATGCAGAACTGGCCGGCCCGGGCCGGCAGCCGGTCGAGGTGGCGGCCGGTGACGTGCACCGACACGACGTCGTCCGACTCGGACACGACCGCCGTGACCTCGAACCGGTGATAGGCGTTGCGCCACAGCGGCATGACGATCCGTCCCGCGACCAGGGCACCGAACGCGAACAGCCACAGCGCCCACCAGTAGATCTTCGCGGGCACGGAAGAGCTGAACGTCGTGGTCTCCAGCAGCTGGTGGACGAACGCCAGCCCCAGCGCCAGGTACAGCAGCAGGTGCACGCCGTGCCAGGTCTCGTACCGCAGCCGTCGCCGCACGTACCGGGCGGAGACCGCGGCGACCACGACGACGATCGTCGCGGCGCAGATCCCGAGCAAGGAGGCCGGCACGCCGGCCAGCGAGAAGAACGTCTTCACCATCGGCGCGTCGTCGAGCCGCGCGTAGCCGAGCACCACCAGCACGGCGTGGGTGAGGATCGTCCACAGCAGCGTGAAACCGGCCCACCGGTGCCACACCGTCAGCCGGTCCATGCCGATCCGGCGGTCGAGCCACGGCAGCCGGGCCACCAGCAGCAGCTGGAACAGCATCAGCACGGCGGCGTGCAGGCCGAAGAACTTGGCGACCGTGAGCACGCCGTTCTTGCCGGTCCCGGCGGTGAGGAAGAGGACCTCGACGATCACCAGGTTGACCACGACGAACGTCCACAACGCCCACCGCGCCGCCACGACCGGAGGTATGGTGCCGGTCCGCACCTGAATTCTCGTCGCCTGCACTGCTTCCCCTTCACGTGTCCCTGCCGTCGCGGGGGTAGGTTGGGTGATTAAGCTCTTAACCACAAGCCGTCGACGGGTTGCGTGGGAACAACGGGCGTTGTTGGGGTACAAATGGGAAGCTCGCGTGCCTGGCAACGCCCCACGCTCGGCGCGGTGGCCGCCCGAGCCGAGGTGTCCGCGGCCACGGTGTCGAACGCGCTCAACGGCACCGGGCGGCTGTCCGAGGCGACGAGGCAGCGCGTGCTCGCCGCGGCACGCGAACTCGGTTACGCGCCGGCCGGCACGGCCCGCGCGCTGGCCCGCGGCGGCACCGGGGTGCTCGGGCTGACCATGACGACGTACGGCGACCTCCCCGTCGCGTACACCGAGATCCCGTACTACGGGCAGCTGGCGCTGAGCGCCATCGCCGCGGCGCACGAACGCGGTTACCTGCTCATGGTGCTGCCGAACTCGCTGACCCCGTGGATGTGGCTCAACACGCCGATGGACGGCGTCGTCCACGTCGATCCCCGCACTGACGACCCGGTGCATTCCCTCCTGCGGGAGCGCGGCATCCCGACGGTCTGCGACGGGCGCCCGCCCCGGCCGCGCTGCGTCGACGCGTGGGTCGAGCCCGACTGCGACGCGGGCCTGCGCCTCCTGCTCGACCACCTCACCGAGGCCGGCGTCCGGCGGGTGGGGCTCACATTGCCCCTTCACGACGACACGTACCCGTACCGGATCGGACGCGCCTACGCGTCCTGCTGCGCCGAACGCGGCCTGCCCGCCCTCGTCGAGGAGTACGCCGCCATGCCCGACTACTTCACGGCCGAACGGGAGGCGGCCGGCCGCCTGTTCGGCCGCGATCCACGACCGGACGCCGTCATCGGCGTCTATTCCGACTCCGGTCACAACATCCTCGCCGCCGCACGGCACCACGGCCTCCGGGTGCCGCAGGACCTGCTGGTGGCGTGCGTCAGCGAGGACCCGGACTACGCGACGACGAGCCCGCCGGTCACCACGCTCAGCCTCCGCCCGGACCGGGTGGGCGAGGAGGCGGTCGACCTCCTGATCGCTCTCGTCAACGCCCGCGGCGGTGTGGACCGCCATCGGCTCGTGCAGCCGGTGCTGACTCCTCGCCAGTCCACGCGAAGCCCGGCACGGCAAGGCACCGGCACACCCTGACCGGTGGGGTGGGCGAGGGGAGTTTCCTGCGGAAAACCCACGAGCACGGCCCCGCGTCGGCCCACCCGCACGAGCGCCGGGTGCCGACACCGACAGTGCCGCCGCGGCGTTCGCCGTGCGCACCGCCCGGTCCAGCGGTTCGCCCGCCGCGAAGCGGCTCGGCTACCTGCGCGCGTTCCTGGACCGGCAGGTGGAGGGCGTGCTGGCGATCCCGTCGACGACGAGCCCGGTGCTGCGCGCGGAGTACGCCAAGATGCCGGCGCCGGTGGTGTTCGCCGACCGCTCGTTCGGCGACGGGAACCTGCCCACGGTGGTGGCCGACGCGGTCGACGGGGCCCGCGAGGTCGTCGCGCACCTCATCGGGCACGGCCACACGCGGATCGCCTGCCTGAGCGGGCCGGACGTCTCGACCTCCCGCGACCGCGTGGCCGGGTACGAGCGCGCGCTGGCCGAAGCCGGGCTCGCCGCCCTGCCGGTGCTGCGCCGCCCGTTCGGCGGCCGGGCCGGCTACGAGGCGCTCGAAACCCTGCCGGCCGGGCCGAACCCGCCGACCGCGCTGTTCGTCACCAGCGACCTCGCCGCGCTCGGTCTCCTGCGGGCCGCCACCGACCGCGGCCTGCGCGTCCCCGACGATCTCGCGGTCGCCTCGTTCGACGGGATCGAGTACGCGGCCTGCACCAGCCCCGGCCTCACCACCGCCGAGCAGCCGATCTTCGAGATGGGCAAGCCGGCGGCCGGACTGCTCGGGGGCGCCCTCGGCGACGAACCGCGCCCGGCCGGGCTGCGGACCCTGCCCACCCGGCTCACGATCCGGGGCTCGTGCGGCTGCGCCGACTCGTTCGTCCGGTCCTCCAACACGTTGCTGGAGCGCACCACCGAGGCAGGCTGATCCCGGCGACCTGCGGAATCAGCGGCGCCGCAGCCGATTCCGCACGCGGCGTCCTCCCATCAGGAGCGCGACCCCGGCGACGACGACCAGACCGGCCGCCGCCAGCACCATCCCCAAGGACGCCGGCGACTCCGGCGCGGCCGCCGCGGCGCTCGGAGCGACCGGCTGAGCCTGCCCGGCACCGCCGCCGTTCAGGGCGATCGCCGGGGGCCGGATCGCGCCCCACGGCGACTTTTCGCCGTCGGGCATCGGGGCCGGCGGCGGACTGACCACCAGCCCTCCGGGCAACGTCAGCGTGCCGATTTCGTAGTCGGCGAAGACACCCTGGCGTGCCGACACGCGCCAGGTCCCGTCGTGGGGCAGGGCGAACGCGGCCGCGTAGTGCGCGGGTTCGCGCAGGGCGACACCGGGGAACACCACGGGGTCGCCCTGCGAGGGCGTGAAGACGAGCGCGGTCGCCCCCAGCTCTCCGTAACTGGGGTGGGAACCGTGCTGCAGCACCCAAAAGCCGGCGGTGTAAGGCTGTCCGGCCGCGAAGGTGTCCGGCAGCGGGTCGAGGTAGGTGATCGCCCAGTTGCCCGCCACGGCACTGGGCACCGGCACCAGCATGGCCACCAGGACCGCGGCGAGCAGGGAGACGAGTCGCAGTTTCATGCCCCGCACTACACCGCGGGCCGCGATCCGGTTCCCGGCGGAACCTCGTGGCCGCGGCCGGTGTAGAGGAGGGTGGAACACCGGTGGGAAGGGGGCGGCGACGGACGACGACGAAGTGGTGGCGCTGATCCGCGACGGCGACGTGGCGTCCTACGGGACGCTGGTCGACCGGTACACCTCGCTCGCCCACCGGACGGCCTACCTGCTGGGCGCCGGGCACGAGGCCGAAGACGTCGTCCAGGAGGCGTTCGTGAAGGCTTTCCGGGCGCTGCCGTCGTTTCGCGGTGGCGCCTCGTTCCGCGCCTGGCTGCTGCGCATCGTCGCGAACGAGACGCACAACCTCGTCCGCTCCCGGCGCCGGCGCGTCGCGACCGAGCTGCGCGCCACGCGCCTGGAACTGGTCCGTGACGGCGATCCGGCGGTACAGGCGGTGGCGGACGCCGCCGGGGCCGAGTTGCTGGACGCCGTGCGGGCCCTGCCCGAGAAGAACCGGGCCGTCGTGGTCTGCCGGTACTTCCTCGACCTCACGGAGGGGGAAACGGCGGAGGTGCTCGGGTGCCCGCGGGGTTCGGTGAAGTCGCGGGCGCACCGCGCGTTCGCCCGGCTGCGGGAGCTGCTGGCCGAGCCGGACAAGGAGGCGGTCGGTGACTGATCCCCGGGACGCGCGTCTCGCCGCCGCCCTGCGCGAGCTCGGCGACCGCCTCGACGTGCCGCCGGCCCCCGAGGTGCGCGCGGCCGTCCTGGCCCGGCTGCCCGCCCGGCCGCGACGGCGTCCGCCGGTTCCGCGCTGGGCCACCGTCGCCGCGGCGCTCGTGCTGGCGTTCACCGCGGCGGTGACGCTCTCCCCCGCCGTCCGCGCGACCGTGACGGACCTGCTGCGGTTCGCCGGCATCGAGCTGCGCGGCGAGCCCGGCCCCGCTGTGCGCGGCCAGGGCCTGCTCCCCGGCGAGCGTTCGGTGGACCTCGCCGAAGCGCGCCGGCTGACCGCGTTCCCGATCGGGGTCCCGGCCGTCCTCGGCGGGCCGGACGACGTCCGGATCACCGGCGACCCGACGCGCGTCGTTTCGCTGCTGTACCAAGGCGGACCGGGCCGGCCGGCCGCGGCGGCGGGCGAGCCCGCCGTCCGCCTCGACGAGTTCGACGGGCAGCTCGGCCCGGTCTTCGAGAAGTTCCTCGGCATGTCCGAAGGCCTGCGGGTGAGCGTCGCCGGCGACCCGGCGATCTGGATCGACCGGCCGCACGAGCTGATGTACGTCGACCGGACCGGGGAATGGCGCACGGAGACGGCCCGTCTCGCCGCGCGGTCGCTGGTCTGGCAGCGGGGCACGGTCACCTACCGGCTCGAAGGCGCGTTCACCCTCGAGGAAGCGGTCAAGATCGCGGCGACGGTCTCGTGAACATCGGCTGGACGGTTTGCCGGACACGGCATACTCATCGGCCTGGGACACTGAACGAGGAGGTCCGGGATGAGCCACCTGGTGCGCTTCGCCGACGGAACCGGCGAAATCCGGGTCGGCCTGCTCGGCGACGAGCAGCTGCGCCCGCTCGCGGTGGCGTCGATGAGCGACCTGCTGCGCCGGCCCGTGGCGGAGATCCGGGAGCTGGCCGAGGCCGCCGGGGAGCCCGTGTCCGCGGCCGGGACGCGTCTGCTGCCGCCGCTGGACGGCCGGATGGAGGTGTGGGCCGCCGGGGTGACCTACCTGCGCTCCGAGGAGGCCCGCCGCGAGGAGAGCGCCGACGAGGACGTCTACGCGCGGGTCTACCGCGCGGAGCGCCCGGAGTTGTTCTTCAAGGCGGCCGCGTGGCGCGTGGTCACCGACGGCGAGCCGATCGCCGTCCGCGCCGATTCCGCCAACAACGTGCCGGAGCCGGAGCTCGGCCTGCTGCTGACCGCGGCCGGGGAGGTCGCCGGGTACGTGGTGGTCGACGACGTCAGCTCCCGCAGCATCGAGGGCGAGAACCCGCTGTACCTCCCGCAGGCCAAGATCTACACCGGTTCGTGCGCGGTGTCGGCGCGGGTGCGACCGGCGTGGGAGGTGCCGGACCCGCTGTCGCTCGGGCTCCGCATGCGCATCCTGCGCGACGGCCGGGAGGTGTTCTCCGGCGAAGCCAGTACCTCGCAGCTGAACCGCGAACCGGCCGGACTGGTCGAGTACCTGTGGCGGGACAACGACTTCCCCGACGGCGTCGTGCTCTCGACGGGCACGTCCGTCGTGCCGGGGCTCGATCTCGGCCTGCGCCCCGGAGACGCGGTCGAGATCGAGATCGACGAGATCGGCTCGCTGCGCTCCCCCGTGGTGCTGGGCGCGGACGAGGTGCGCCGGGCGCTCGCCGCGCGCTGAGGGCCTGTTGGCGAATGGTCCAGCCTCGGCCGCCGGGCCAACAACCGTGTCGACCCTCCAATCACGCGTGTCGACCGCCCAGCCACGCGAGATACGCCTGATCGAAACCCCTCGCGTGATCAGACGGTCGACACGCGTGCTCGAGGAGCCGACACACGTGATTGAACGGACGACACGCACTCCGGAGCCAGTCCCCGCACCGTCGAAGCAGCCACATGATCATTCGCCAACAGGCTCTGAGGGCCCGGCGCGACGCACGTGACCCGCGTCCGAGGCTGATCATGCCTCGGCGGGCATGCCGATCAGGCTGATCATCCGGCGGGTGCGCCCCTCCCCGGTCCCGCGGCCGAGCCGGGCCGTGACGGCTGCGCGTATCTCGTCCTGGAGCTCGGCCAGCTCGGCGTCGGTCAGCCACAACGCAGCCTGCTGATAGGTGACGCCATCGGCCAACGGGTCGGCCGGCTCGGCGGCGAGGTAGTGGTCGAAGTCGGCCAGCAGCCCGCCGACGAAGGCGGTGAACGCGCGCCGGTGGTCCTCGGTGGTCATGGCGGCGCGGGCCTCGGGGCCGATCTCGGCGTGCTGCCACGACACCCGATACGTGCGCTCGACCGCGCCACGGACGCGTTTCTCGTCGAGCACCTCGAGCACGCCCGCCGTCGCGAGCGCCCCGACATGCCGGTACATGGTGGCCGGCGGGATGTCCGGCAGCCGTTCACGCAGCTGCGCCGTCGTCGCGGGGTGGCCGTCGAGGAACGTGCGCAGGATCCGGAGCCGGACCGGGTGCAGCAGCAGGTCGAGCGTCGTCATGGACACATGATTACCCGGGCTGATACCTTTATCAAAACTGATAACGATGGAGGCCTGGCGATGAACGAGACGGAGACCGCGGTGACGCGGGAGAGCGAACTGGCCGCACCGGCGGCGGACGGCGTGCTCCTCGCCGGAACCCTCACCCTGCCCGCCGGGCCAGGACCGCATCCCGCGGTGTTGTGCCTGCCCGGATCCGGCAAACTCGACCGCGACTCCAACGCCGGCAAACTCCGGATGGACCTCGGCCGTCCCTTGGCCGCCACGCTGGCCCGACACGGCATCGCCTCGTTCCGCTACGACCGCCGCGGCGTGGGCGCAACCCCCGGCGACTGGCACACGGTCGGCTTCCTGGACAACCGCGCCGACGCCGACGCCGCACTGCGGGCACTCCGCACACACCCGGAGGTGCGCGGAGAATCGGTCGCGGTGCTGGGACACAGCGAAGGTGCGGTCCACGCCATGTGGCTGGCGGCCCACACGCCCACCGCGGCGGCGGTCCTGCTGGCCGGTTACGCCCGTCCCGGCGAAGCCGCGGTGCGGTGGCAGGGCAGCCGCCTCGCCGCATCGGCGCCCCGCCTGATCCGTCCGCTGTTGCCGATCCTGCGCCGCGCGGCCGCGAAGCAGCTGGCCCGGGTGGCCGCGACGACGACCGACACGACCCGCGTCGGCGGCGTCCGGGTCAACGCCAAGTGGTGGCGGGAGCAGCTGGCCTACGACCCGCGGGCGGACCTGAGCCGCATCCGGGTCCCCGTGCTGGCGATCACGGGCGAGAAGGACGTCCAGGTCGACCCCGCGGACCTCGACGTGATCGCCGGCCTGGTGCCCGGGGCACGGATCCACCGGGCCCCCGACCTGACCCACGTCCTCCGCCGCACCGACGGCCCCGGGACCGTGTCCACCTACCGCGGCCTGCTCCGCCGGCCGGTGGAAAACGAGCTGGTGACCGGGATCGCGCGGTGGCTCGCCGAACGGCTCGGATGACGACCGTGAACGGGCGATGGGGGTGTCAGCTCCACGACGGTTCCGCAGGCCGGTAGCCCGGGCGAACGTCAGCCGGCGAACCGGCCCACCGCCACGAACGCCGCCAGCACCAGCAGCACGACGTTCATCGGCAGCGCCTTCGTCTCCCCGCGCCGCACATGCACGACGATCGCCCCGATCTGGACGACCGCCAGCCCGGTGGCGGCCAGCGGCGTGAGCACCCGCGCGATGTCCAGTGCCCACGGCAGGATCAGCCCGAGCGCGCCGAGGACCTCGACCGCGCCGATGCCCTTCACCGCCGCGTCGGGGAAGTCCCCCGCCCAGCCCATGTTGGGGTTCTCGAGGAGCTTCTTCCTCGGCGTCGACAGCTTCATGCCCCCGGCGGCGAGGTACACCGCGGCGAGCAGACCCGACACGACCCACAGGACGACGTTCACGGAAACCTCCGGCTCGAAGAAATTAGTTGAACGCTACATCTCTTTCCGGAGGTTACTCCTCAACTTGGCTGAACCGTGACCCGACCGCCGGTGACCAGCACCGGCGGACCGGTCACCCGGTCAGAACTCGATCACCAGACGCGCGGGAACGCGGTTGGCCAGGACCTCGCCGAACGCGTCGTTGACGTCCTCCAGCTTCCGCGTCTCGGCCGTCACCGTGGTGCGGCCGGCGGCGTGCAGCGCGAACACCTCCGCCAGGTCCCTGCGGGTACCGACGATCGAGCCGATCACCGAGATCCCCTTGAGCACCGTCTCGAAGATCGGGATCGGGAGGACGCCGCCAGCCGGGATGCCGACGCACACCAGCCGGCCGCCGCGGCGCAGGGAACGCAGGGCCTGCTCGAAGGCGCTCGGCGCGGCGGCCAGGACGATCGCCACGTCGGCGCCGCCGTCGGCCTGGATGGCTTCGGCCGGGTCGCCGGCGCTCGCGTCGACCACGCGGTCGGCGCCGAGACCGCGCGCCAGGTCGAGCTTGGCGGACTCGATGTCGACCGCCGTGACGAAGCCGCCGGCGATGCGCGCGTACTGGATGGCCAGGTGGCCGAGGCCGCCGACGCCGAAGATCGCGACCCGGTCGGCCGGCCGGACGTCGCCGACCTTGACCGCCTTGTACGTCGTCACGCCGGCGCACGTCAGCGGGGACGCTTCGATCGGCGAGACGCCTTCGGGCACCGGGACCGCGTAGCGTGCGTTCGCGACGGCGTACTCGGCGTAGCCGCCGTCGATCGAGTAACCGGTGTTCTGCTGCGACTCGCACAGTGTTTCCCAGCCGGAGACACAGAAACCGCATTCGCCGCAGGCCGAGCCGAGCCACGGCAGAGCGACCCGCTGCCCGATCCGGCTCTCCGGCACGCCCGCGCCGACGCGTTCGACGATGCCGACGCCCTCGTGGCCGGGGATCAGCGGCAACGCCGGCTTGACCGGCCAATCCCCGTGGGCGGCGTGGATGTCGGTGTGGCAGATCCCGCAGGTCTCCAGCCGGACCAGGATCTGCTGGGGACCGGGCTCCGGGACCGGCAGCTCACGCAGCTCGAGCGGCGACGAGAAATCCGTGACGACAGCGGCCTTCATGTTCACTCCTCTTCGACGGTGAGGCCCCACGATCGCGGAACCACCCCCGGGCGGACTGTGGCCGGCGGTCACGAGCCGGCGGGACTTTGGTCATCCCGGCGGGTGCGTCCGGCCTGCCGGGCGAACCGCTCCTGCTGCCATCGGGCGAAGCGGGCACCCTCATGACTTGCGCCCGCAGGGAGTTCGGCTTACCGGTGACCCGCTCAGCGGCCGAATTCGCCGCGGACCGCGCGGACGACTTCGGGGACCGCGGCTCGCACGGCGGGCGTGAGCCCGACGCCCAGGCCCAGGTCCGCGGCTTCGACCGCGTACACCACCAGTTCGCCCGGCACCCGGCCGAGGGCGGCCCCGAGCCGGACGGCGTCGGGGATGCCGAGCGCGTGGGAACTCGCGGAGCCACCGCCGGGCCGCAGTTCGTCCACAGTGGACCGCCAGATCCGGCCGGGCGTGCTCGGTTCGCACAACACGGCATCGACGACGACGGCGAGACCGGCTCCGGTCCACGCTTCGAGAAGCGCCGCCGGCTCGCCGTCGCAGAGCGCGGTGACGACGCCCGGGATCGGGTTCGCGTCGAGCTCGGCCAGCACGGCGAGCCCGACGCCGTCGTCGTGGCGGTATTCGTTGCCGACGCCGATCACCACCGAGCGGCTCACCGGTGTTCCCAGGTGACGTCGAGGAAGTGGGCCGAGCAGGAGATGCACGGATCGTAGTTGCGGATGGTGCGTTCGCAGAGACCGGTCAGCGCGGCGTCGTCGAGGTCGAGGTTGCCGCTCACGACGCGGCGCAGGTCGTCCTCGATGGCGGCCTGGTTCTGGGACGTCGGCGGCACGATGTCCGCCGCGCGGATCAGCCCGCCGGCGTCGAGCTCGTAGCGGTGGTACAGCGTGCCCCGCGGTGCCTCGCTGATCCCGTGCCCGATCCCGGCTCGCGGCGGTACTTCGACGGACGGTCGTGACGGCTGTTCGTACTCGCCGATCAGCCGCAACGCCTCTTCGACGGCGTACACCACCTCGACGCCGCGGACGAGGATGCTGCGGAACGGGTTGCGGCACTCCTCCCCCAGCCCGGCCTCCGCGGCGACCTGGCGGGCCGTCGGCGACAGCTGCGCCGAGTTCAGGGTGTAGCGGGCCAGCGGTCCGGTCAGGTAGCGGTGCCCGTCGAGCGAGGCGTGCAAGGCGGTGGAATGCGGCACCTGCGACTCGACGACGTGCGCGGAGAATTCGCGCGGCGGGAAGGCCGATCCCGACGTGGTGCGCAGGGTTCCGTCGGCGATGGCGTAGCGGCCGGGTTCGTACGCGGCGAGGAAGTCGTGGTCCAGTTCGAGGTCGGGGAACTCGAACCCGGCCGCCCAGCGGACGGTGCCGACAGCGTCGTCGAGGGCCCGCCGCAGCACTTCGGCCAGTGGCGCCAGCTCGGCGCGCGCAGGCAGCGAATAGAACCCGCCGACCCGGACGTTGACCGGGTGGATCGCCCGCCCGCCGAAGGTTTCGAGCAGGGTGTTGCCCGCCTTCTTCAGCGCCAGGCCGCGTTCGACGAGCTCGCGGTGCTCGGTGGCGAGGCTGATCGCGTCCGGGTGCCCGAGGAAGTCGGGGGCGTGCAGCAGGTAGATGTGCAGCGAATGGCTGGAGATCCATTCGCCGCAGTACAGGAGCCTGCGCACGTCCGCGAGCCGCGGGTCGAGCGTGACGCCGCACGCCTGCTCGATCGCGTTGCACGCGCTGGTCTGGTAGGCCACCGGGCAGATGCCGCAGATCCGCGCGGTGATGTCGGGGGGTTCGGTGTGCGCGCGGCCGCGCAGGAACGCTTCGAAAAACCGCGGTGGTTCGTAGATGTTCAGTTCGACGCGCTCGACCGTGCCGCCGGTGATCCGCACGCGCAACGCGCCTTCGCCCTCGACCCGGGCCAGCGAGCTGACCTTCAGTTGCCGGCTGCGATGGCTCATCGTTCCTCCCGCCGGGTTTCGGCGACGGTGAAGGTGCTGAACACGCGGTCCACCGCGGCGTCGCTCATCCCCCGCGAGCGCAGCAGCGGGATGAGCACCGGGGTGTTCGGCCGAGCCATCGGGCCGAAGCACCCGAAACACCCCCGGTGGACGCCGGGGCAGAGCGCGCCGCACCCGGCCCGGGTGACCGGGCCGAGGCACGGAGTGCCCTCGGCGACCAGCAGGCAGGTGAGCCCGCGGCGCTTGCATTCGGTGCACACGCTGGTGTCGGGCAGGTCGGGCTTGCGGCCGGCGAGCAGTGCCGTGATCGTGCCGAGGAGCTGCCCGCGGTCGATCGGGCAGCCGTGCAGCTCGTGGTCCACCGGGACGTGGGCCGCGATCGGGGTCGACGTCCCCAGCGTGTCGATGTACTGCGGGTTCGCGTAGACGACCGAGGTGAATTCGGTGACGTCGGCGAAGTTCCGCAGCGCCTGGATGCCGCCCGAGGTGGCACAGGCGCCGATCGTGACGAGGACCTTCGACCGCGCCCGCACTTCGTGGATGCGCCGCAGGTCCGCCTCGGTGGTGATGGACCCCTCGACCAGGGACACGTCGTACGGCCCGGGCAGCACCTCGCTGGAGGCTTCGAGGAAGTGCGCGATCCGCACCTGCCCGGCGAGCGCGAGGAGTTCGTCTTCGCAGTCGAGCAGGGTCAGCTGGCAGCCGTCGCAGGAGGCGAACTTCCACACGGCGAGCGTCGGGGTGGGCATCACAGCTCCTTCACCGCGAGCAGGGGACCGGCCACCGTGTAGTCCACGACCGGGCCGTCCCGGCAGACCAGCAGCGGGCCGAGCTGGCAGTGCCCGCACAGCCCGATCCCGCATTTCATGGCCCGCTCCAGGGAAACCCGGATGTGCCGTGCGGCCATGCCGTTGTCCAGCAGGATCTCCGCGCAGGCGCGCATCATCGGTTCCGGCCCGCACAAGAAGGCCCGGGTGCGCTCCGCGTCGAGCGCGAGCCCGGACAGTGGTCCGGTGACGAAGCCGACCGGCCCGGTCCAGCCCGGCGCCGGACGGTCGACGGTCCGCAGAAGTTCGACGTCGTGCCTGCCGGCCCAAGCCGCCAGCTCGTGCGGGAACAGGAACTCTTCCGGCGTCCGGGCCCCGGCCACCACGACCACCCGCCCGTAGTCGCCGCGGTGGTCCAGGACGTCGGCGAGCACCGGGCGCAGCGGGCAGAGCCCGGCGCCGCCCGCGACGATCACGACGTCGTTCCCCGCCGCGGCCTCGACGTCCCAGCTGGTCCCGAACGGCCCGCGCACCCCGACGAGCGTGCCCGGCGTGAGGTCGTGCAGCGCCCGGCTCACCGCGCCGACGGCCCGGATGGTGTGCGTCGGCCCGGGGCCGCTGACCGAGATCGCCACCTCGCCCACGCCGTGGCAGTAGAGCATCATGAACTGGCCCAGCTTGGCTTCCGGCAGGGGTTTTCCCCGCGGTTCCAGCCGCAGGCTGACCGAATCCGCGGTCTCCACGACCCGCCCGGCGACCCGGTACGGCACCGGCAGCATGGGCTCGGTCACGGCCGGCCTCCGGGGTACGCCACCAGTTTCGCCGCCTCTTCGGTGATGTCGATCCCGGCCGGGCACCACGCGACGCAGCGACCGCAGCCGACACAGCCGGACGTGCCGAACTGCTCGTGCCAGGTGCCGAGCTTGTGGCTGAACCACTGCCGGTAGCGGCTCGCACCGGACGTCCGGACGCTGCCGCCGTGCACGTAGGAGAAGTCGAGCTCGAAGCAGGACGCCGACCGCTGCCAGCGTTCGGCGTGGTCACCGGTCAGGTCGGTGACGTCCTCGGTCGTCGTGCAGAAGCACGTCGGGCACACCATCGTGCAGTTGGCGCAGGTGAGGCAGCGGCTCGCGACCTCGTCCCACTGCGGCGACTCCCGGGCGTCGCGGATTTTCGCGGGAAGGCCGTCCGCCGGCATCGCCCGCCCCATCCGGCCCGCCGCGGCGGCGACGTCTTCGCGGGCCGAGCGGACCTCGTCCGGAGCCGCGGGGCGGGCCGTCACCTTACGCAGCAGCTCTTCGCCTTTCGGGGTGCCGATGTCGACGACGAACCGGTGGCCGTCGCCGCCGGTGCGTTCGGTGAGCCCGAGGTCGTACCCGGGACCGGCGGCGGGACCGGTGCCCATGGACGTGCAGAAGCACAGCTCGCCCGGTTCGGTGCAGTTCACCGCGACCACGAACAGCTCCCGTCGACGGCGCCGGTACGAGCCGTCGGGGTGCGCGCCGCCCCCGAGCACCCGGTCGAGGATCGCGATCGCGGCGAGGTCGCAGCCGCGGACGCCGAGAAAGGCGTAGCGGGTGTCGTCCTCCTGCGCGGGGGTGAACTCGCCGGTGCGGCTGACCTCGAAGAGTTTCCGGCGAGGCGGATGCAGAAAGGTCTTCCAGGACTGCGGCCCGGCCGAGTGCCCGAACACGGCTTCGTCGTCCCGGCGCCGCAGGCGGTACCGGCCGGGTGCGGTGCTGACGCCCCACCCCGCGGGCAGCTGCTCCGCGGAGCCGAGTTCGGCGAGCACGATGGCGTTGTCCCGCACGGTGGGGCCGATCACCCGGTAGCCCTCGCCGCGCAACGCGTCGACGAGTTCGCCCAGTCCGGTCCGGTCGAGTACCTGAGTCTCCATCGAAACCCCCACTTCCGGATGCCACTGAACCGGTTGTCGTGGTGCGGGGCATAGGGCCGAAGGTCATCGACGGGGTGCTTCGTGCGGTCCGTCGGCGCGGAGGGCCCGCCACCCCGAAGCCGGATTGTGGCTACGGACGGTAGTGCGGGGTCAAGGCCGCCGGTTGCCGAACGCCCAGCCGAGCTGCTGCACGGTGCTGATCAATCCGGACGCCGAACCGGAGTGCTCGGGTCCGCCCCGAGCATCGGCCCGTGGGCCCGCCGGGCGCAGGGTCCGGGGTCCACGAGCGGCGAGCCGAAAGGCCACCGCTCAGCTCGCGTCGCCGCGCACCAGGTCCAGTTCGGCGCTCAAGCCGTCGACGAGCACATCGAGATCCGGGCACCGGTCGTGGTCGGCGAGCACCGAGATCGTCAAGGTGCCCGCGTAGGAGAGCACTTCGAAGACGACGGTCAGGTTTCCCGTTTCGCCCACGCTGATCGGGATGGCCGCCCGGACCGGCGCGCCGCCGAAAGCGGCCGGCTCGGCGGGCCCCCGGACGTGGCTGACCAGCGTGTGCATCCGGTGCTGGTGGTTCAGGTACCAGCGGTAGCCACCGAGCGCGGCCACCGGCCGGAACAGCGCGCCCAGCAAGGCGATCGGTGGCGGCCCGCCGGCGGCGGACCGGCCCGCGCGGACCCGCGCCGCGACGCGTTCCAGCCGCCCGGCCACGTCGCCGGTCGCCGGGACCGTGACGAGCATCGGGCTGACCACGTTGCCCAGCGCGGGGCCGTCTCCCGCGGCCCGGCCGGACACCGGCACCGTGATCACCAGGCTTCCGGCGCCCTCTCCGCGAGCCAGCAGCAACCGGCGCAGGGCACCGACCACCGCGACCAGGACGGCATCGTTCACCGACGCCCCGTGCCGGTGGGCGGCCGCCCGCAGGGGCGCGAGATCGGCCCGGACCACCGCGAGCCGGCGGCGCGGCCCGGTCGGCGCGACGAGCGAACACGGGGCCGCTCGTGGCGGGTGCGGACCGCCGGCGGCGGAGGTGGACGCCCGCAGTGCCCGCACGGCCGGCCCGGCCCGGCGCACGGCCCGCAGCCTGCTCGCGAACGCGTCCCGCACCAGCGTCCCCGTCCCGGGCCGCGCCCGCGGGAAGGGCTCCTCGATCGCCACGGGGCCTTCGTCCATCAAGTGGGTCAGGACGGCGAGACCCCCGACGCCGTCCGCGAGCACGTGGTCCAGCACGACCACCAGGGCGGCTTCGCCGCCGGCCTGTCCGGTCACCAGCACGGCCGACCACGGTGGCGCGTTCCGCGGCAACGGCGCGGAAACCAGCGAAAGCGCCGTGTCCAGCACCGCTTGGCGGTCCCCCGGTGGCGGACACACGGCGGTCCGGACGTGGCGGCGGATGTCGAAGCCGGCGTCGTCGACCCAGATCGGGCCGCCGGCGCCCGGTGGCGGCCGGACCAGCCGGCGGCGCAGGCGCGGGACGGCCGGGATCCGCCCGGCGACCAGGTGCCGGACGCGGGCCGCGTCGAGCCCGTGGTCCCGGCCGAACAGCAGGAGTACGCCGAACTGCACCGGCACGTCGTGCGCTTCCATCGCGAGGATCGCGCGATCGGCGGGACCGGCGCGGTCGACGACCGGCCGCGACGCGCGGGTCATCGTCCCGGCGGGCGAACAGCCGGGTCCGGCCCGCCGCGCAGGACTTCCCGCTCCCCCCGGCGTGGCGAAGGCGGGTCGGCCTCCGCGGCGTACCCGATGCGCAGGAGCACCTGCGGGAAGCCGGTGAGCTCGAGATCCTCGCACAGCGCGGCGCGAACCGGCTCGAGGTGAAGGGGCTGGGTGAGCACCCCAGCCGCCAAGCCCAGGCCGACCGCCGCGAGCCAGACCCGCTCCAGCGCGTAGCCGGCCCGGACGTGGTCGAGCCGGGCGTCGTCGGCGGTGACGAAGACCAGCAGTGTCTCGCCGCCGAGGCGGCGTTCGAGTTCCGGCGTGTCCGGGACTTCCGTGGCGCGGCGGACCAGCCCGGCCCACGGCACCGAACCGGCCGGGACCCGGCCGGCGGGGATCCCCACGCCGTGCCGGTGGGCGCGCTCGTCCCGGATCGTCCAGAGGGACAGTTCGCGCTGGTAGCCGCCGTCGGTCCGGAAGTGCTCCGCAGCGAAGCGCAGCAACCGGGCGACCACGGCGACCTCCCGGCCCGGCCGGACGACGCGTGCTTCGACGCCCGGCGTCCCGCTCGCGCCGATGAGCTCGCGCACCACCGGTACCGGCACGGCCACCCCTTCGAACGGCGCCCGGTGGCTCGCCCGGCGGGCGATCGCCCCGTGGCGGCGGAGTTCTTCGGCGGTGGCCGCGGCCTCGGCACCGACGGCGATCCGGGCGACGAGGTCCGGCTCGCGCGCGTCGGGCAGGAACGCGACCTCCGCGGCCCGGCCGAGGACGCGGACGGCCAGTTCGAGGTTGGCCACCGCCGCGCCGCAGGACGCCGCGCGGTCACGGCCGTGCGGGTCGTGGTGCGGCAGGGCGGGTTCGGCGCGTTCACGCACCCGCAGCTCGTCCGGGTCGGCTTCCAGCAGCCACGGCTGGGTGTTGTGCACCGACGGCGCCCGCATCATCGACCGCAGCAGCACCTCGGTCTCGGCCGCGGTCCACGGCCTTCCCTCCACAGTGGACATCGGGATCAGCCTGCCCGGCGCAGGAACGGGTCACCCGCCGCCCACTCGTCGCGGCGGTAGCGCAGCAAGCCGGCCACCAGCGCGCCCGGGTCACCGCGCAGATCCACCGGAACCGGCGCGGAGACCGGCCCGCCGGTGGAGCGGATACCGCTCACGAAGCGGCGGACGCGGGACGGAGCCGGCACGAGCTCGCCCCCGAGGTAGGCGAGCACGAGCAGGTCCTCGCCGGAGTGCGTCTCCATAGCGAACGCCCACCCGTGGCGCTCGTCCCACAGCAGGGCCATGTCCCGGCCCGGGTGGCTCGGCAGCCGGACGTCCAGCGCGACGTAGCCCGACACGGGCGAGCCGAGATCCATGGTGCAGGACTCCTCGCCGACACCGAGCGCGGCGCTCACCGCGGCCAGGTAGCCGGTCAGCCCGCACCGCAGGCCGTGGTCACGGTCGATACCGGTCAGCAGGGAAATCACCTTCCATCACCGCGGGACGTGCACCGGCCACCTCGGACCGGTTCCCTCCTCGTGCCGAAGGTACGACGCCGCCGCCGCGGCGGGCTGGCGGCGTTCGGCCCTGATCGGCGGGACTTTCGTCACCTGGGCGCCGCGGCGCTCACGGAGTGCGGCGGCGCAGGGTGGCCGCGCCGAGCAGCAGCGCCACGACCGCGCAGCCGGCGATGATCGCGACGTTGCGGACCAGGGTGCCGTCGATCGTCGCGGAGCGGGTCACGTGCGTCAGCGCGTCCACCGCGTAGGACAGCGGGAGCACGTCGGAAACGGCGCTCAGCAGCCAGCCCATCTCGTCGCGCGGCACGAAGAGGCCGCACAGCAGGAACTGCGGCAGGACGAACACCGGCAGGAACTGGATCGCCTGGAACTCGGTGCGCGCGAACGCGCTGACGAAGAGGCCGAGTGCCGTGCCCAGCAGCGCGTCCAGAACGACGATGAGCAGGAGCGTCCAGACCGAGCCGGCGATGCCGAGGCCGAGCCAGGTCAGGCTGATCCCCGCGGCCACCAGCACCTGCAGGGTCGCGAGCAGGCCGAACGCCAGCGCGTAGCCGAGGAGCAGGTCGAGCTTGCCCATCGGCATGGTCATCAGGCGTTCGAGGGTTCCCGTCGTGCGCTCGCGCAACGTGGTGATCGAGGTCAGTAGGAACATGATCGTGAACGGGAAGATGCCCAGCAGCGCGGGGGCGATCGCGCTGAACCGCTGTTCGGAGTTCAGGACATAGCGCAGCAGGATCATCAGCACGCTCGGCACGCCGATGATCAGCGCGACCGTGCGGGGATCGTGCCGGAGCTGGGTGAGGATCCGCCGGGTGGTCGCGAAGGCGATCCGGGCGCTCATCGTGCCACTCCTTCCCGGCCCTTGATCAGCCGCAGGAACGCCTGCTCGAGATCGGCCGCGCCGGTCCGCGCGCGCAGCGCCTCCGGGGTGTCCTGGGCGAGCAGTTTCCCCTGGTGCAGCAGGAGGAGCTCGGCGCAGCGCGCCGCTTCCTCCATGACGTGGCTGGAGATCAGCAGCGTGACGCCGGCCGCGGCCAAGCCGTGGAACAGCTTCCAGAGCTCGTCGCGCAGTTCCGGGTCGGAGCCCACCGTCGGCTCGTCGAGCACCAGCAGTTCCGGGGTGCCGAGCAGCGCGACGGCGAGGTTGGCACGGCCCCGCTGGCCGCCGGAGAGCCGGCCGACCAGCGTGCCCGCCGAGTCTCCCAGGCCGGTCTCCGCGATGACCCGGTCCACATCGGACGGACGGGTCCCGAGGACGGCGGCGAAGTAGCGCAGCGCCTCCGTCACGGTCAGGTCCGCGTAGATCGCCGGATCCTGGGTCGCGTACCCGATCCGCCGGCGCAGCTCCGGGCTCCCCGCCGGGCGCCGGAGCACGGTCACCCGTCCGGACTCGACGATCTGCACGCCGACGATCGAGCGCATCAACGTGCTCTTGCCGCAGCCGTTGGGGCCGAGCAGGCCCGTCACCGTCCCGCGCCGGACGGCACACCCGATGTCGCGCAGGACCTCCTGCCCGCCGCGGCGGACCCGCAGGCCCTCGACCACGATCGCCGGTTCGTCCACGGCGCGCTCCTTCCGTTCGCGTCCATGGTCTGCGCCCCCGGCCCCCGGGACAGGTGCCCGCGGTCCCGCTTCGCGGTGACTTTCGTCCCCGACCCCCGCTGCGGCCACCGGCACCCCGACCCGAATCGCTCGTGCGGGCACCGGCCGCCTGGGCACCCAAAGTCCCCCGTCCAGAGGCATTCCGGCCCTCCCGTCGGCGGGCACCGCGGTGCGAGGGTCGAAACCGGCAAAGCATCCCGCCCACGAGGAAGGCCGATGATGGAGCGCGCATTTCCCGACGACTTCACCGTCAAGACCGCGGTCGCCATGGCCGTCCGCGCGCCGTCGGTGCACAACACCCAACCCTGGAACTGGCGGCTCGGCCACAGCTCCCTGCACCTCTACGCCGACCCCGGCCGGCGGCTGCCCCAAACCGACCCCGACAGCCGCGACCTGATCCTCAGCTGCGGCGCCGCCCTCCACCACCTCCGCGTCGGCTTCGCCGCACTCGGCTGGGCCACCGAAGTACACCGGCTGCCCAACCCCGACCAGCCCGACCACCTCGCCGCGATCACCCTGCACCCCCACGAACCGTCCCAGGACGAAATCGCCATGGCCGCGGCCATCCCCCGACGGCGGACCGACCGGCGCCGGCACAGCTCCTGGAGCGTCCCCCGCGGGCACATCGAGGCGATGGCCAAAGCCGCCGCGATGGAAGGCACCGTGCTGCAGGCCGCCGAGAACTCCGCGCGCTACCACCTCGCGACCGCGATCGAGGAGGCCGCCGGCCGGCACGCCGCCGACCCGGCCTACCGCACCGAACTCGCCGCCTGGAGCGGTCGCCACCTCTCCCCCGACGGCGTCCCCGCCCGCAACGCCCCCGCACCCGACGACACTCCCGGCGCGCTGCGGACCCGTCCGTTCGCCGACCCGCTCCTGGTCCAGCCGCCCGACGCCAAAGCCGAAGACGACGAAACCGTCCTGCTCGTCCTGAGCACCGCCTCCGACGACCGCATGTCACAACTGCGCGCCGGCGAGGCCACCAGCGCCGTTCTGCTGACGGCGAACGCCTTCGGCCTCTCCTCGTGCCCGCTGACCGAACCGCTGGAACTGCCCGACGTCCGCGACGTCGTCACCGAACGGGTCACCGGCGGGTCGTTCCCGCAGATGGTGCTGCGCATCGGCTGGGCCCCCGCCAACGCCGACCCCCTGCCCGCCACCCCGCGCCGCGACCTCGCCGACGTGCTCCAGCCGCTCGAAGCTCCCCCCAAGCACTTCCAGGCCCGGTAGAAAGGAGCCGTCATGCCGTACTGGTACCACTACGGAACCATGGGCTGGGCCGGCGGCATCGGCATGCTCGTGCTGATGGCGCTGGTCCTGGCCGCGCTGGTCGCCCTCACCGTGGTCCTCGCCCGCCGCGGACCGCAACCACCGAGCCCGGCCGGCACCGCCCGGCGGATCCTCGACGAACGGTTCGCCCGCGGCGAGATCGACCGCGAAGAGTACGAACGCCGCCGCGACGCCCTGACGCGAACGAGTTGACGACGCACCCGACGACACCCTGGTGACCACGCCGGGCCGGCCGTCCCTTTCGCCGCCGGCGTGCGCGCGACGCTGCCTTTCCGCGTGTTCACGCAGGAAGCGATCCGCCGGGTGGTCGTCGACATCGCCCATTGAGAGGACGTCATGGACCGCCTGAGCCCGCTCGACGCGGCCTTCCTCGAGATCGAGGACGAAGACCCCGGCTCGTCGCTCGCCATCGCCTCGATCGCGATCGCGGAAGGACCCGCTCCGGAGCAGGAGGAGTTCGTCGCCGCCGTGCTGGCCCGGCTGGCCGGGATCCCCCGCTACCGCCAGAAGGTCCGCCCCGTACCGTTCGACCTGGGCCCGCCGGCCTGGGTGGACGACCCCGCGTTCGACGCGGAAGCCCACTTCGGCCGGATGGCGCTGCCCGAACCCCACGACGAGCCGGCCCTGGCCGAACTGGTCGCCCTGCTCATGAGCGAACGGCTGGAGCGTGACCGGCCCCTGTGGGAGTTCTGGGTCATCGAGGGCCTGCCGGAGGGGCGCTGGGCGATCCTCTCCAAGGTGCACCACGCACTGGCCGACGGGCTCGCGGCGACGCGGCTGCAGACGATCCTCTTCGGGAGCGTGCCCGCGCCGGCTTCGGACGAGGAGGCACCCGATCCCGGTGCGGTGAAGCTGCTGCTCGATGCGGCGGGTTCGATCCTGCGCGCGCCCTGGGACCAGACGCGCCTGGTCGCCCGTGAGCTGCTGCACCCGAACCGGCTGGCCCGCCGCGTGAGCGACGCCGCCCGCGGCCTCGCCGCGCTGACGTCCGCGTTGCTGCCCGCGTCGCCGACTCCGCTGACCGGACCGCTCGGCCGCGACCGCCGGTACGCCACCGCGTCGGTGGCGCTGGCGGACGTCAAGGCCGTGGCCGGGGAGCACGACGTCACGGTGAACGACGTCCTGCTCGCCGCCGTCACCGGCGGATTCCGGGAGCTCCTGCTTCAGCGCGGCGAAACGCCGGCCGCGGACAGCGTGCGATCCCTGGTGCCGGTGTCCGTGCGTGCCGGGACCGCCCTCGACAACGAGGTCTCCCTGCTGCTGCCCCTGCTGCCGGTCGAGCTGGCCGACCCGGTGCAGCGCCTGATCCGGGTGCACCACCGCCTGAGCACGCTCAAGGCGGGCAAAGAGGCCGACGCCGGCGCGCTGCTGACCGCGACCGCCGCGCACGAGCCGTTCGCGCCGATCGCCTGGGCGATCCGCGCCGCCGCGCACCTGCCGCAGCGCAACATCGTCACGGTGACGACCAACGTGCCGGGGCCGGCCGAGCCGCTGTCCGCGCTCGGCCGGCGGATCGTCGAGATCTACCCGTACGTGCCGATCGCGCTGCGGGTGCGGACGGGTGTGGCGATGCTCAGCTACGCCGGGCGGATCACCTTCGGGATCACCGCCGACGCCGACACGATCCCGGAGACCGGCCTGCTGGCCAAGGCGATCGAGCGGGAGATCGGGGCCCTGCGCGCGTCGGTCGGCTGAGCCCGGCCGCCTCCCCCGGCCGAGCGACTACGCCGGTGCTTCCACCACTTCGCCGCCGCGCCGGGCGGCGGCGAACTCCGCGGCCAGTCCGGCGACCAGCACCTCCGGGTCCGGAATCAGCTCGCGGTCCGTGCCGAACCCGAACCGCACCTGGCCGGCGTAGCTGAAGACGCAGATCGTGATCGCCTGCCGTCCGCTGCACGGCGCCCAGCCGACGACGCCCTCGACCTCCGCGCCGGCCAGCGTCATCGGCGCGCGCGGGCCGGGTACGTTCGTCAGCACCCCGACGGCCTTGCCGGCGAAGAACCGGCTCAGCGCCAGACCGACCGGCGCCGGACTCTGCGCGATCGCGTACTGCATCCCGAACGTCAGCACCGGTTCGTACGAGTCGCGGATCCGGGCGACCCGGCGGTGCACCTCGGCGAGGCGCTCGGCGAACGTCCGGCGCCCCAGTGGCAGCTGCGCCAGCACGAGCGAGAAGTGGTTGCCCAACGTGGCCGGCAGCTCCTCGTCGAACGAAGACAGGCTCACCGGGATCAGCCAGCCGAGGTCGGACCGGTCCGGGCGGGCGGTGCCGTGCGCGGTGAAGTACCGGTCGAGCGCCCCCGCGATCAGCGCCGTGCAGACGTCGTTGACCGTCGTCCCGGTGTCGTGGCCGATCCGGGCGAGCTCGGCCAGCGGGATCGGCGCGCCCCAGGCCGCGGTCTTTTCGACCCCGGGCTCGCCGTCCCACAGCCCGGTCGCGGTGGACGGGCCCAGCAGGTCGGCGGCGCCGGTGGCGCTGTGCCACACCGTCGTCGCGGCACCGGCGACCGTGTCGACCACGCGGCGCGGGCCGCCGTCCAGCGCCGAGGCGAGGAACCCGGCGACGGCCCCGGTGGCGCCCACCACCGCGGTCGCGCCCAGCACCGGCAGCGCCACGGCGGTTTCCAGCACGGGATGCACGCGGGCCGCCTGCTGCTGCGCCTTCGCTCCGGTGTCCCCCAACGCACGCAGGACGGCCGCGCCGAGCCGGACCACCGGCTGGGCCACGGCTTCCCGGTGTGGTGCCGCGCCGCCGACCTTCGCGTGCGGGGCCGCCGAATCGCCGTCCACCGGGTCCAGGAGGCTGAACAACACCTGCGTCAGCCGGATCCCGTCGGCCATCGCGTGGTGCGTGCGGCAGACGAGCGCGCTGCCGCCACGGTAGCCCCGCAGCAAGTCGATAGTCCACAGTGGATGCTTCGGGTCGAGCGGGGCACTTCGCCGGGCGGCGACGAAATCCTCGAGCGCCGCCTGGTCGGCGGGCGCGGGCAGGTCTTGCTCCACCACGTGGTTGCCGAGGTCGAAGCCGGGATCGGTCTCCCAGGCGACCGTCTGCGCCGGGCCGCCGTGGCGCACGGCTCTCTGCAGGTACACCGGATATCGCGCCAGCAACCGGTCCGACACGAGCGACCGCAGCCGCGCCGCGTCCACCGGAGTCTTCGTCCACAGCACGGACGTGACGACCATCAGGTTCTCCGGCCGGTCCAGGTGCAGCCACAGGCTGTCCTGAGCGGGCATCCGCCGATGCGGCCCGACCAGCTTCCGCGTGTTCCGCACCGTCATCGCCCGCTCCCATCGCCGCCTCCACTCTGCGATCCGGACGCCATCGCGAAAAGGGCCGGAAGTCACCGATGTTGCCGTTCTGCCCGGCCCGCGAGGACCAAGGGCTCTACGAGCGAAGGCGTGCGGTGCAGACCATTGAAGGGGAACGAACGACGACAGGGAGAAGCAGATGACGGTACGGCTCGGGATCAACGGCTTCGGCCGGATCGGACGCGACATCCTCCGGTGCGTCCTGGAAGCCCCGGACAGCCCGATCGAAGTGGTCGCGGTCAACGACATCACGTCCCCGGACATGCTGGCCCACCTGCTCGCCCACGACTCGACCTACGGCAGGCTGCGCATCCCCGTCGAGGTCGTCGACGGCGAAGCCCTGCGCGTCGGCGACCACCTGATCCAGGTGAGCTCGACCGCCGATCCGGCACAGCTGCCGTGGGGCGAGTACGGCGCCGACGTCGTCGTCGAATCCACCGGCAAGTTCCGCACCCGCGAAGCCGCCGGTGTCCACCTCACCGCCGGCGCGAAGAAAGTCGTCATCTCCGCACCCGGCAAGGACGTCGACGCGACCATCGTCCTCGGCGTCAACGAAGACGACTACGACCCCGCGAACCACCACATCGTCTCGAACGCCTCCTGCACCACCAACTGCGTCGCCCCGATGGTCAAGGTGCTGCACTCGGCGTTCGGCATCCGGCGCGGCCTGCTGACGACCATCCACAGCTACACCGGCGACCAGGCCCTCCTCGACCGCCCGCACAAGGACCCGCGCCGCGCCCGCTCGGCCGCGGTCAACGTGGTGCCGACCAGCACCGGCGCGGCGAAGGCGATCGGGCTGGTGCTGCCCGAACTGGCCGGCAAACTCGACGGCGTCGCCGTGCGGGTCCCCGTCGAAGACGGTTCGCTGACCGACCTCACCGTCGAACTCGACCGCCCAGTCACCGCGGAGCAGGTCAACCAGGCGTTCGCCGAAGCCGCCGACGGCGACCTCAAAGGCATCCTGCGCTACACCGAAGCACCGATCGTGTCCCGCGACATCATCGGCGACCCGGCGTCCTGCGTGTTCGACGCCCAGCTGACGAAAGCCGACGCGCACCTGGCGAAGGTGTTCGGCTGGTACGACAACGAATGGGGCTACGCCACCCGCACGGTCGAGCTGGTGGAGCTGATCGGGCGATCGCTGTAGCGAGCCGGCGCCCGCGGGTGCCCGCCGGTGACCCGGCCCGGCGGGCGCCCGTTCCTCATGCCGGGGTGACTATTTCCTCCGACAACGGGGCGATGGCTCCGATGATGGCCTCCGTGGTCTCCGCCGGGACCCCGGCGGCCAGGAGGGAGTCCGTGAGGTACTTCGCCACGAGGTCGAAGTGGTGCCGCGCGATGCCCCGGCCGCGGTGGACGTCCTTCATGGTCCGCCCGCGGTACTCGTCAGGACCGCCGAGGGCCGCCGCGAAGAACTCGACCTGCATCCCCTTCAGGCGGGGCATGCTCGTGCCGGCGAAGAACGGGGCCAGCTCCGCATCGGCCATGACCCGTCCGTAGAAGTCGTCGACCACGGCCACCAGCGCTTCCTGGCCGCCGATCTGCTGGTAGATGCTCGTCACGTCGCCTCCCGGTCGTGGTGGTCACCGTGGTGACCAGAAAACCGCCGGGAGGTTTCTCGGGCGTAAGAACGCGATCAATCGCGCGTTAGGTGATTCTCACCGCGGGGCTGGGCGGCCGTTCCGTCGTCCTGCAGGTACTTCAAGCGGTTGCGGACGGCGATCACGCCCGGCACCGCTTCGGTGAGCCACCCCGCCCGCTCCACCTCGCTACGCCGGTCGATCACCCCGCTCAGCGTCACGACGCCGTCCTCGACCCGGACCTCGACCGTCGACAGGTCCGCCCAGATCGACCGTTGCAGAACTTCGCGCTCGACGGTTTCCCCGATCTCCTCGTCCGGCCGCAGGAACGCGCACAGGACGTCTCGGCGCGCGAGAACACCCACGAGGTGCCCGGCGCCGTTCACGACGTAGAGGCAGCGGAGATCCGCCTCCAGCAGCCGCCGGGCCGCGCCCGCCACGGTTTCCTCCTTCGCCACGGTGGGCACGCGGCGGGTCATCAGCTCGCGCGCGGTCAGGCCCTGGGCCTTGGTCCACACCCGCAGCCGCCCCAGCCCGCGCTCACGCCGGGCGTCCCGGCCGTGCCTGGCCAGCAGATCCGCCTCACCGACGACGCCGATCGGGCGCCGGTGCTCGTCGACCACCGGGATCGCCGCGATGCCGTTCTCGGCGAGCAGGGTGACCAGTTCCTTGAACGACGTCCCCGGGCTCGCCGACACGACCGGCCGGCTCATCAGATCGGACACCAGTGGACCACGCATGCCTTCACCTCCGTCGGAAACCTTCTCCCGCCAAGGTAGAAGCCGGCCCGTGCTCCGCACGGCTGGCGACGGTCCCCGGCCGAGAGGCCTTTCGCCCCTTTGCGGTGAGATTCCGCTGCCGTTGCCTGGAACCGGCGGAAAGGAGAACCCCCATGGGAAAGCGCAAGCGGTGGCGTGACCTGACCACTCGGCAGCGCACGGGGATCGGCGCCGCGGCGAGCGTGCAGTTCCTGCTCGCCGCGGCGGCCTGGGCGGATCTGGCCCGGCTGCCCGCCGGCCGTGTCCGCGGGCCGAAGTGGCTGTGGGCGCTGGTGATCGCCGTGAACTACGTCGGCCCGGTGGTCTACTTCGCGTGCGCGCGAGTCCCGCGGGCGACGACGACCGGGCAGAGCGCGTAGGACATCAGCGACTGGCTCGTCGAGCCCAGCGCCAAGCCGCCGAACCCGCCCCGGCCGCGGCTGCCGGCCACGAGCAGCTGCGCGTCGTCGGCGAGTTCGAGCAGCCGCTCAGCCGGGCGTCCGGCCCGCACGACGCGGTCGACGACGACGTCCGGGTACTTCTCCTGCCAGCCCGCGAGCCGCTGGGCGAGCAGCTCGTGCTCGTGCTCCTCGACCGCCGAGCTGTCCATCGTCCACCGGCCCTCCTCGAAGACCGCGGCCAGGAACGCCTCGTGCCAGCAGTGGACCGCGATCAACCGGGCGCCCCGCCAGGACGCTTCCTCGAACGCGACCGCGATGGCCTCCTCGCTCGCCGGGGTGCCGTCGACACCCACGACGACCGGGCCTTCGGTCGGCGGCCGGTCCTCCCCGGCATGCGCCCGGATCAACGCGACCGGGCACGGCGCGTGCGCGGCCAGCGCCACCGAGACCGACCCGAGCAGAACCCGGCCGAGCAGGCGCAGACCCGGCGTCCCGAGCACGATCATCGCCGCGTCTTCCGCCTCGGCGAGCAACGCCTCGGCGGGCCGCTCCGGGCGGAGCACGGTCTCGGCATCGGTACCGGCCGCGGCGGCACGGGCTTCGGCGAGCATGCGCTCGCCCCGCGCACCGACCGCCTGCTGGATCTGCTCGAACGTCGGTTCGCCACGGGGATAGGGCGGGGGCAGCTCGGGCAGCGCGTGCACCAGCCGCAGACCGAGGTTCCGTTCCCGCGCGGTGCGCGCCGCCCAGCGGACCGCCGTGAGCGCGCCCTCCGAGCCGTCGACACCGACCACCAGTGCTGAAGCCGAGCCGGTCATCCACTTCCCCTTTCGCGACAGTACCTGCGCGGGACAGCCAACCGGCCGGAGCCCGTTTCCGGAGTGAGGCTTCCGCCCTTGGTGTGCGGGACTTTGGTCCGTCGCGGGCGGTCACCGCGAACCGGCGGCCAAGGGCCTCCCGGCCGGGGACCTTCGGCCCCAGAAACCGTGGCCACGCCGGAAGAAACTGGCCGCAGCACCGAAGGAACGGAGGTTTGCCATGTCCATCCAGCCGGACGCCAAGAAGACCACCTCGGGTCAGGTCCCCGCCCAGCGCACCACCGAGCCGGCGCCGATCCCCGATTTCGCCACCGGACCCGCCCTCGCCGGGAAGTCCCTGGCCGCCCTGCGCGTCGCCACCGGCTTCGTCTTCCTCTGGGCGTTCCTCGACAAGCTGTTCGGCTGGGGCTACGCCACCCCGTCGAAAGGCGCCTGGATCAACGGCGGCTCCCCCACCAAAGGCTTCCTCTCGAGCGTCCACGTAGGCCCCTTCCAATCGATGTTCCACTCCTGGGCCGGCACCTGGTGGGCCGACACCCTCTTCATGCTCGGCCTGGCCGGCATCGGCATCGCCGTCATCGCGGGTGTCGGGCTGCGACTCTCCGCCGCCGCCGGCACGCTCATGATGCTCATGATGTGGGCCGCCGAATGGCCCTTCGCCCTGAGCACCAGCACCGGCGAAGCCACCCACTCCACCAACCCCATCATCGACTACCACATCATCTACGCCCTCGTCCTCATCGCCCTCGCCGCCGCCGCGGCCGGAAACACCTGGGGACTGGGCCGCCGCTGGGCCGCCATCACCGGCGACCACACCTGGCTGCGCTGAACAACCACCCGCCCCACGGGCGCCCGCCGACCGGCGGGCGCCCTTTCCCCTTGCCGGCGGTCTGGGGCGCGCGGCACCAGCCGCACCGGTCGCCGGCAAGGCGGTCACGGCAACGTGAGGCGGCCACTGTCCCGGATGGACAGTGGCCGCCTCACGCGAGGTAAGCTCAGAAGATCGGCCGCTTGCGGCTCAGCACACCGCTCGGGCCCGGTGGCACCGGGGACACGTCCCGGTCGTCGAAACGGGCCTTCAGGCTTTGCCGCACCTCGACGACACCGTCGACGCGGCGGATCAGCGCCACGATCACCGGGATCATGCTCGTCCGCTCGACCGTGCCGTCGAGCGTCACGATGCCGTTGTGCACCACGACGTACAGGGACGCCGGGTCCAGAGCCATCTCGCGCAGGAGCACCTCCTCACGGACCTCGTCGCGGATCTCGCGGTCGGTGCGCAGGAACACCCGCAACAGGTCCGAGCGGGAGACCACGCCGACGAGCTTGCCCTCGTCGTCGACCACCGGCAGGCGGTGGAAGTGGTTCTCCTCCAGCAGTTTCGCGGCGACGGCGACGTCGTCGTCCGCCCGGACGGTCACCGCCGGGCTGGTCATCAGGTCGGCCACGAACGCCGCGCCGGCCTTCCGCTTCGCCTGCCGCGAACCGGGCTTGAGCAGACCGTGCGGAGCCTCGCGTTCGAGCAGGTCACCCTGCGAGACGACGCCGAGCACCTGCCCGTCGTCGTCCACCACGGGCGCCCCGCTGATGTTCCACGAGGCCAGCAGGACCGCGACGGCCTTGAACGGCGTGTCCGGCCCGACGGTCGTGACGTCGGTCGTCATGACCGAGCCCACCTTGCGACGACTGGGCATCTCGATCTCCTTCACAGCAGCGGTTCGGGGAAGTACACGGCCATCGGTTCCGCCGCCGGCACGGCTGCCTTCTCGGCTGCCTTCTCCGGCTCCGGAACCGTCCGCGCCGGGATCACCGCCACGGGGCAGCTCGCCTCACGCAGGCAATGCTCGGCGACCGAGCCCACGAGCAGCTTCAGCAGCCGGCCACGGCCGTGGCTGCCGAGCACCAGCATCGCCGCCGTCTTCGACGC
>NZ_JBFACT010000049.1:0-71735 GCF_040640995.1 Amycolatopsis sp. NPDC021455
TGCCGCCAGTGCAGCGGGTCGTTGCCCTGGCTCAACGCGAAGTAGACCTGCTCGCCGTCGGGCGTGCCTTCGCCGGTGAAGTAGGCGAACAGGTACCCGGCGTATCCCGGCGGACGGGCGCTCGCCGGGCCGGCCGGCGCCACCAGCGCCCCCGCGATCAGCAGTACCGAGACGACGATCGGAACCCGCGCATTCGTTCCCTCCTCCGTCTTTGCCGAGCGACGGGGATGTTAGCGCTCACACTCCGCGAGCGGAAGAGCACTCCCGGCATCCGGGCGGGCCGCCCGGCCCGCGCCCTTCGGAACCCGGCAGCCGGGCGGTGTCCGTGGCTTCGGCTATGATCGGCCGCGCCCACCGTCCACTGAGTACAGACCCGACCTGCGGAAACGAGCCCGCCTCCCTCATGAACGCCCTGTTTCTCGCGATCGCCGCCGCCATCCTGGTCCGCTCGCTGGCGGCCGCGCGCCTGGACCGGTGGAACCTCGGTGCCCCGGTGGTCCTCGTGCTCGCCGGCGTCGTCGTCGGCGTCCTCAACGAGGACTCGATCAACGCCGTGCTGAACACCCAGGCGGTGCAGCAGGTCGCGGAGATCATCCTCGCCGTGCTGCTGTTCACCGACGCCACCGAGGTGCGCGGCGGGCGGCTCTGGGGCAGCGCGCCGTGGTCGGTCGCCCGGGTGCTGCTGCTGGCCCTCCCGCTGAGCCTCGCGCTCGCGATGGCGTTCGGCTGGGTCCTGTTCCCCGGCTTCTCCTGGCCGGTGCTGCTGCTGATCGCCGGCGTCGTCATGCCGATCGACTTCGCCCCCGCCGAGCGGCTGGTCCGCGACCGCGGAGTACCGATGCACGCCCGCAACGTGCTCAACGTCGAGAGCGGCTACAACGACGGAATCGTCTCCCCGATCTTCCTCTTCGCCCTGATCCTCGCGGGCGACCACGACCAGCAGCGGACCCCGCTGGAGGCGCTGGGCACCGTGGTGCCGTTCGCGCTCAAGGCCCTCGTCGCCGGCGTGGTGCTCGGGACGCTGCTGGCGGTGCTCATGGACCAGGCGCACCGGCTCGGCTGGATGACCGACCAGGCCGCGCGCGTCGTCGTCATGCTGGCCCCGCTGCTGACCTACACGGCGACCGTCGCCGTCGACGGCAACGGGTTCGTCGCCTCCTTCGTCTGCGGGACCGCCTTCCGGTACGTCCACCGGCAGCTGAAGGCCCGCCGGCTCCGCCGTGCTCCGGGGGCGCGGGGCACCGACAGCGCCCACTCCCTCACCAAGGACTTCCAGCTGCTGGAGGACCTCACCTCGGTGCTGACCATGACCATGTGGTTCATGGTGGGCGTCGCGGCGGTGCTGGTGGTCGTCGTCGGCGTGTCCTGGCAGGTCGTGCTGTTCTGCGCGGCCGCGCTCACCGTGCTCCGGCTCGCACCGGTGTTCCTTTCGCTGCTCGGCTCGAAGTTCCCCGCCCGCGAGCGCCTGCTCCTCGGCGCGCTCGGGCCGCGCGGCACGACGACGATCGTGTTCGGGCTCCTGGCCTTCAACCGGCTCCCGGACGGCGGCACGGCCGACACGATCCTGACCATCACGGTGGTCTGCGTCCTCGGCAGCGTGCTGCTGCACGGCGTCGGCGCCCGGCCGGTGACCCGGCTCCTGCTGCGCCGCGACAAGGCCGCCACGGCCGCCACGTGACCGGCCGGCACCCGCCCGTCACCGGGGGCGGGCCGGCCGCTTGCCCATCGGCGCCGTCCGGGCTCGCGGCCGGCGCGGCTCCGACGCGGTGAGCGAGCCGGACCCGGGCCGGCCGCCGGCTCGCCGGAGGCCGGCGTTCGATGTGCCGGCCGCGGCCGGATGACCTCGGTCCGGACCTCCTCCCCGCCCGCCCCACGCCGCGCTGAACGGCTCGGTCACCTCGCCCGGGCGAGCTTGCGCCGGGTGGCGGCCGCCGCGGCGAGGCCGTGGAGGACCGTCCGGGTGGTGGGGATGTCGATGCAGGCGTCGGTGATCGACTGGCCGTACGTCAGCGGGCGGCCCGGCTCGAGGTTCTGGCGGCCGGCGCGGAGGTTGGACTCGAGCATGACCCCGACGATGCCGTGCCGTCCGCTCTCGACCTGGGCGGCGATCTCGGCCGCGACGGCGGGCTGGCGGTGGTGGTCCTTGCCGCTGTTGTCGTGGCTGGCGTCGATCACCACCCGGCCGGGCAGGCCCGCCGCCGCCAGCGCCGTCAGTGCCTTGTGGACGGACGCGGAGTCGTGGTTGGGCGCGGTGTCGCCGCCGCGCAGGACCACGTGGCAGTCCGGGTTGCCCGCCGTGTGCAGGATGGCCGGCACGCCACCGGGGTCGACGCCGGGGACGACGTGGCGGGCCGCGGCGGCCCGGATCGCGTCGATGGCGACGGTGATGTCGCCGTCGCGGCGGTTCTTGAAGCCGACGGGCATGGACAGGCCGCTGGCGAGCATGCGGTGGTTCTGGCTTTCCACCGTGCGGGCGCCGATGGCACCCCACGAGACCGTGTCCGCGAAGTACGCGGGAATGGTGGTGTCCAGCCATTCGCAGGCGGCGGGCAGGCCCTGTTCGGCGAGCTCCAGCAGGAGGTGCCGGGCGGTGCGCAGCCCCTGGTTGACGTCGCCGGTGCCGTCGAGGTGCGGGTCGTTGATGAGCCCCTTCCAGCCGCCGATCGTCCGGGGTTTCTCGAAGTACACGCGCATCACGACCAGCAGGTCGTCGGCGACCTCGCCGGCCATCGCGGCGAGGTGGCCGGCGTAGTCGAGCGCCGCGGCGGGGTCGTGGATCGAGCACGGCCCGGTGATCACCAGGAGCCGGTCGTCCGTGCCGTCGAGGACGCCGACGACGGTCTCGCGGCCCTTGCGCACCGTCTCGGCCGCGGTGGCGCTGAGCGGCAGTTCGTGGTGCAGCAGGGCCGGGGTGACCAGGGGGACGATCCGGTCGATGCGCTGGTTGTCGAGGTCGATCGTGGCGACGGTGTGGGTCATCGCGACCACACCCGGCGCCCGGCCGCTCCCCTTCGGGCCGTCACAGCGAATTCCGTCACCGACATTTCCGCACCATCCCTCACTCGAAACCGACAGCCGTTCAACTCGGCCGGTACTCCCCGGTCCAGACCGGATCCCGCTTCGCGGCGAAGGCCCGGGGACCCTCGACCGCGTCCTCGCTCCGCCGGCGGCGTTCTTCCCAGACGTAGGAAGCGGTGAACGCGTCCTCCAGCGGGACGTCCAGCGACCGCAGGGCGGCCTCCTTGATCGCGCGGACGGACAGCGGAGCGGCGCGCACCAGGCTGTCCGTCCACTCGGCGACGCACCGGTCCAGTTCCTCCGCCGGCACGACCTCGTTCACCAGCCCGTACTTCAGCGCCGTCGCCGCGTCCATCCGGCGCCCGGTCAGCAGATAGCCCATCGCCACCTTCTGCGGCAGCTGCCGCGGCAGCCGGAACACCCCGCCCGCCCCGGGAATCAGGCCGAGCCGGACCTCCGGCAGCGCGAACACCGCGTCGGCGGAGGCGATGACGATGTCGCACGCGAGCACCAGCTCGAAACCGCCGCCCAGCGCGTAGCCGTGCACCCGGGCGAGGACCGGCTTGGACAGGGTGAACCGGTCGGTCAGCCGGGGATGCCCCGGCTGACCGCGGCTGCCGAACGTCGTCGCCGCCGCGCCCGCCGCGTTCAGCGACGCGCGTTCCTTGAGGTCCTGGCCGACGGAGAACGCGCGGGTCCCCGCGCCGGTCAGCACCACCACCCGGACTTCGTCGTCGGCCTCGGCGTCGTCCCAGACGCCGGCGAGCTCTTCGTGCATCCGCCGGTCCATGGCGTTGAGCACGTCGGGCCGGTCCAGCGTCACGTACGCGACGTGGTCCTTCTTCTCGTACCGGACCCGGTCGCCGATCATGCCGAGCCCGCCGCGAACCGGCCGACCTTGCCGATCACGTCTTCGCCGTAGATCCGCAGCGCCTGCTGCAGGGCGAACTCGGCCAGGTACCGGCGGAACTCCTCCGGTGGTTCCTCGGCGAGGTTCAGCATGCGCCGGTTGGCCAGCACCGCCTCCCCGTCCAGGCGGGCCAGCGCGGCGTCGATCGCCGCGTCCAGCTCCCCGGGCGGGACGACCTCGTCGACGATCGACCGGGCGTCGGGCTCGTCCGCCCGGATCCGGCGGCCACCGAGGATCACCTGCCGGGCCACGCGGGGCCCGGTGAACCGGGACAGCCGGAAGTTCGACGCGCCGGGGATGATCCCCTCCTTCGCCGCGGGCAGGCTGAAGTAGGCGTCCGACGCGGCCAGCACGTGGTCGAAGACGAGCAGGAGCTGCGCCCCGCCGCCGATGGCGAAGGAGTCGACGGCCGCGATCCAGGGTTTCTCGATCGTCCGCGAGTGCCACGAACCGTCGGTGACCACGCCGCGGACGATCTTGTGGAGGTACCCCAGTTCCCGCCGCAGCAGGAAGTCGACCAGCGGGATGCCGCCCGAGCTGAGCTTCTTGAGGTTGATGCCCGCGCAGAAGACCCGGCGTCCCCGGTAGCGGGGATGGCTCATTTCGCCGCCGCGCAGCAGCGCCACCCGGACGGCCGGGTCGAGCAGGGCCAGGTCGACCGCGGTCTCCATGTCGTCGACCTGCTGGGCGTCCTCGGCGTTGAGGCAGTCGTCCCGGCAGAGGGTCAGGTACGCGACGCCGTCCCGGCGTTCCAGCCGGACCGCCTCCATCTGCACCACACCGGACTCGGTGAACGCCGGGAGCAGCTTCAGCGCCCGGGGGGTCGGCTGGAGCATGGCGTCGAGCAGGTGCGGACCGGCCCGGTCCGCCCGCAGGATCCCGCGCAGGAAGATGCCCTGGTCGATCTCCCGCCCTTCCTTCTCCGCCTGCGGCCGCGCGCGCTCGGCGGCCATCTGCTCGTCCGTGGGCACGAGGCCGGGAAAGGCCCGGGCGGCGGCCCGGACGAGCTCGTCGATGCGCAGGGACCGGGCCCGGCGGCCGGTGAGCTCGTCGTAGATCGCTTCGGCGTGCGCTGCCACGTAGTCCGCGCGCATCGCCCGGATCCCGTCCAGCGCCGAAGCCGCAGCCTCGCGCTGCCCGGGAGTCCGGGCGGACGGCGACGGCAGCCCGGCGAGCAGGTCGTCGACGCGCTGAGCGGCCTCCGCCAGTGCCTCGCGGCCGAGCAGCGGCTGGGTCGCGAAATCCGTTGTCACGATACGCCTTCCCGGCGCAGGGCCCGGTCCGCCGCGGCCAGGTGGGCACCGAGCGCGTCTTCGAAAGCGGTCGAGCCGGCTTCGAAGACCAGCTGACGGCGGATCGCCAGCTCCTTGCCGTCCACGGCGCCGGCCGTCCGGGCGAGCTTCGCCAGCGCCGCCGCCGGGTCGTCGGAGACCTCGTCGAGCAGGTTCAGGGCCAGCGCGCGCTCGGTCTCGATCGGGGCGCCGAGCAGCACCGCCCGCCGGATGCCGGCCGCCCCGGCCTGCCGGGTGAGCCGGTGCACGGTCATCCCGGGCCAGGGCGCGCCGCCGGCCCCGGCCAGCAGCAGCCGGGTGCCCGGGGCGGCGATCCGGACGTCGGCCGCGAGGAGGACGTCCAGCGCCGTCCCGGCGCAGTCGCCCGCCGCCACCGCGACCGTGAGCCTGCCGAGCCGCTCGAACCGGCGCACCGCCCGTTCCCACTTGGAGACGAGGCCGACCGTCACCCCCGCCGCCCAGCCGGCGGGCGGGGCACCCGTGACGTGGACGGTGACCGGCCCGGGTTCGCGGTGGTCTTCCGCGAAGTCGCAGAGGGCGGACAGTTCCTCGACCGACGCGGCCGACAGGGGCCGTGCGCCGTCGAGCCGCAGCACCAGTTCACCGTTCACCATTGGATCAACGCCATTTCGATGGTGGAGCCGGGCCCCATGGTCATGAGTACGCCGTAGTCCCCGGGCCGGGTCACGCCTTCTTCGGCGAGCCGCTCGTAGGAGAAGAGGAAGGAGCCGCTGGAAAGGTTCCCGTAGTCGCGGAGAACGCCGGTGGTGTGGCGGACGTCGTGGCGGCTCAGGCCGAGGTTGACGACGACGGAGTCGATGACCTTCTTGCCGCCGGAGTGCACCAGCCAGTGGCCGATGTCGCTGCGCCGCAGGCCCGTCCCGGACAGCAGCCGGTCGACGACGATCTCCGCGTGCGCGCCGACCACGTAGGGGATCTGCGGGTCGAGGAAGAAGCTGAACCGGTCCTGGTCACGGTCCCAGTCGTAGCGCATCGCCTCGACGGCGTCGGTGATGATGTAGCTCGCGAACTTCAGGATCCGCGGGCCGGGCACGCGCCCGTCACCGGAAACCACGGCGAGAGCGGCGGATCCGTCGCCGAACAGGCTGTTGACCACCGCGGTCCGCATGGTGCCGTCCAGGGCGTAGGCCGCGGAACACGCTTCGCTGCACAGGACGATCCCGAGCTCACCCGGGTGGGCGGCGGACCAGCCGGCGACGACGTTGAGCGCGTTCAGGCCGGCGTTGCACCCCATGCCCACGATGTCCGCACGGCTGCAGTGCGGGTCGATGCCCAGCTCGCGGATGACCAGCGCGCTCAGGCCGGGGGTCAGGAAACCGGTCGAGGTGACGCAGCACAGGTGACGCAGGTCCGAAAGCGTCGCTCCCGCCGACTTCAGGCAGGCCTCCAGGGCCCGGCACCCCATGTCGACCGCGATCTCCTTGTGCTTGTCGAGAAGGTCGCCCTGCGGTTCGGACACGCGTCCCCCGCCGGGACGCTCCGGCGGAAGGGTGAGAAAACGCCGGTCGATGGCACTGTTCAGGAAAACCGAGCGAATTCGGGGATCCTCGACGTCGAGGATTTCCAGCAGCTCGGTCTGGGAGTAGGAGGTGGCGGACACGGCGGTCCCCACACCGGCGACCCTGGTGATCTCGGTGAGCCCGGTGAGAACGGAAAGGTCCTCGGCCGGTTCGGCGGCGATCGTCATCGGTACATCCACCCCCAGGTTCTGAGCTTGCTCCGAAGCAGCTGCTTGACCTGTGAAACGGCCATGATCTCACCTTTCGCGAATGCGGAGAGGGCATTTCCGAAAATAGGCGCGGCCGATCAGGGCGGTCAAGATCGTCCAATGCGGAAACCCGCGCCGGGGGACGGAAAACAGTCATGGGCACCCCGGCCGCCGACGGCTACTGTTGGCGCATGCGCCTGCTATTCACGGCCCTCGGCGGCTACGGACATTGCTTTCCCCTCATCCCGCTCGCCGTCGCCGCGCGCGACGCCGGGCACGAAGTCGGCTTCGCGACCACCGACGAATTCCTGCCGGCCGTCGAGAAAGCCGGAATCACCGGTATCCCGGCCGGAATCACCCCTCAGGAAGCGTTCATGGCGGAGGTGAAGGGACTCGACGGGGACCCGAGGCGGCTTCCGCCGGAAGAACTGTACAAGATCCTCGGCCGGGTGTTCGGCGCGGTCCTGCCCCGCGCTTTCGCCGGAGACATCGAGCCGGTCCTGGCCGGGCGGCGCCCGGACCTGGTGGTCTACGAGGCGATGAACGCGGGTGCGGCCTACGCCGCCAAGCGCGCCGGGATTCCGTGTTTCAGCCACACTTTCGGCCGGGTGGCGGAGTACGACGCCGGCGAGGAGATCCGCGAGCGGATCCGGGCGACCTCCGCCGAATTCGGTGTCGAGGGCGAACTGGAGACCGGGTTCGGCGACCCGGTCCTCGACATCTGCCCCGAGTCGGTGCAGTCGCGGGAGTTCCTCGCCGCGGCGAAGCGGATCCCGGTGCGGCCGGTCGGCTGGAGTGTGCCGGGTGACCTGCCCGCCGGGATCGAAGGCCGCGACCGCGACCGTCCGCTCGCCTACCTGACGCTGGGCACCCAGTACGGGAACACCGACGTGCTCGCCGAGGCGATCACCGGCCTGGCCGCGCTCGACCTCGACGTGCTGGTCGCCACCGGCCCGGTCATCGGCGTCGAGCTGCTGGGCGAGGTGCCGCCGAACGTGCGGCTCGAGGCGTGGGTCCCGCAGAGCGAACTGCTGCCGCACGTGGACCTCGTCGTACACCACGGCGGGAGCGGGACGACGCTGGGCGCGTTCGGCGCCGGGCTGCCGCAGCTGGTCCTGCCGCAGGGCGCCGACCAGCTCGCCAACGCCCGGGCGGCGGTCGAGGCCGGTGTCGCCGCCCAGCTCACCGGCGACGGCTTCACGGCCGAGGCCGTCACGGAGCAGGCCCGCGCCCTGCTGGCGGACACCGCCGTGCGGGACGCCGCCCGCGCTCTCGCGGAAGAGGTCGCCGCCATGCCCGCTCCGGCCGAGGTCGCCGCCGCACTGCCCGGCCGCGTCTGACCGGACGAACGGCCGCGCGGCCGCTCGCCCCTCCGGGGAGGCGGCCGCGCGGCTCGTTTTTCAGGCGGAGACGGAGACTTCCGTCAGCCGCCGCTCGATCTCCAGGCTGGTCGCGTAGTCCGGCAGGAGACCCTGCTGCCGCGCCTCGGCGAGGGTGATGGCCGCCCGGTCCCGGTCGGAGAGGATCGGTTCGACGCCGGCGTCGACGGGCAGTTCCAGCGCGGGATCCAGGGCCGAGATGGCGAGCTCGTCCTGCGGGACGTAACGCCCGGACAGCATGTACGACATGACGGTGTCGTCCTCGAGCGCCACGAACGCGTGCCCCACCCCGACGGGGAAGTACATCGCCCGGTGGTCCTGCTGGTCCATCAGGACCGCGTCCCACTTGCCGAACGTGGGCGAGCCGACCCGGATGTCGAGCACGATGTCCAGTGCCTTGCCGCGGGCGCAGTAGACGTACTTCGCGATGCCCGGCGGCGTCACGGTGTAGTGGACGCCCCGCACCACGCCACGCTTGGACATGCTGTGGTTCGTCTGTGCCACCCGGAAAAGGGGACTGCCGTGCGCTTCGACGAAGGCCTCTTCCTGGAAGGGCGAGATGAACAGGCCCCGGTCGTCGGGGAAGACGCGGGGGGTGAACTCGATCGCGCCTTCGACGGCGAGTTTGCGTGCTTGCACGGCTGCTCCTGGGATCGGCGTGGTCAGAGGGTGGTCAGTACTTCGCGGACGGCGTGGATGACCTTGTCCTGCAGGTCGGCCGAAAGCGCGGGGTACATCGGCAGGGAGAAGATCTCGCCGGCCAGCTTCTCGGTCACCGGCAGCGATCCGGTCGCGTAGCCGAGGTGGGCGAACCCGGTCATCGTGTGCACCGGCCACGGGTAGCTGATGTTCAGGTGGATGTCGTACGCCTTGAGCCGCTCGAGGATGTCGTCGCGACGCGGGTGGCGCACGACGTACACGTAGTACACGTGCTCGTTGCCGGGAACCGTCCGCGGCAGCTTCAGCTCGGTGTCGCCGAGCCCGTCGGCATAGCGCTCGGCGACGGCCCGGCGGCCGGCGATGTAGGTGTCGAGCCGCTTGAGCTTGCGCCGCAGGATCTCGGCCTGGACCTCGTCCAGCCGGCTGTTGTGGGCGGGCGTTTCCAGCGTGTAGTACTGCTTGTCCATACCGTAGTACCGCAGCCGACGCAGCCGCCGGTCCACGGCTTCGTCGGAGGTGATGGTCGCGCCGCCGTCGCCGTACGCGCCGAGCACCTTGGTCGGGTAGAAGGAGAACGCGGCCGCGTCACCGGTCGAGCCCGCGACCGTGCCGTGCTGCCGGGCGCCGTGCGCCTGGGCGCAGTCCTCCAAAATGGACAGTCCGTGCTTCGCGGCGAGTTCCTTCAGCGGTGCCATGTCGACGCACTGCCCGTACAGGTGCACGGGCAGCAGGCACTTCGTGCGCCCGGTGATCGCGGCCTCGACCTGACCGGTGTCCATCAGGAAGTCGTCCTCGCGGACGTCGACGAAGACCGGGGTGGCGCCGGTGCCGTCGATGGCGACCACGGTCGGGGCGGCGGTGTTGGACACCGTGATCACCTCGTCGCCCGGCCCGACGCCCAGTGCCTGCAGGCCGAGCTTGATCGCGTTCGTCCCGTTGTCGACCCCGACGCAGTGCCCGACCCCGTGGTACGCGGCGAATTCCGCCTCGAAGCCGGCCACGCTCGCGCCGAGCACGAGCTGCCCCGAGTCGAAGACCGTCTCGACCGCGTCCAGCAGGTCGAGCCGTTCGTTCCGGTATTCGGCCTGGTAGTCCCATACGCGCGTGGTCATGGACGAGCCTTTCCGTGAGCTGGGGCCGGCAAAGCGGCGACAGTGCGGCGCACTCCTTCGGACAGCGAAATCTCCGGGCGCCAGCCGGTGATCGTCCGGAACGGTGTGGAATCGATGGTGACACTCCGGAAGTCCGTCTCGGGCGCGTGCGACGGCGGTTCCACGCACGTCACCTCGACCGGGTTCCGTCCGGTGTGCGCGGCCACTTCCCGGGCCAGCAGCCGGAAAACGTCGCCGAGCTGGTCGCCGCGGCCGGCGCCGAGCAGCCAGTGGCCGCCCACCAGGGAGTCCGGGCCGGCCAGCGCGGCCGTGAACGCTTTCGCGATGTCCTCGACGTGGACGAGGTCCCGGCGCACGGTGCCGTCGCCCCAGATGGTGAGCGCCTGGCCTTCGAGTGCCCGCCGCGCCATGGCGGAAACGACACCGCGGTCCTGGTTCGCCCCGTCCGCCGCGCTCTCCCCGAACACCGTGGGCAGCCGCAGGCTGATGCCGCGCACCTGCCCGTTGGCCGTGGCTTTCTTGAGGATCTGCTCCGCCGCCAGCTTCTGCTTGTCGTACGGCGTCGCCGGGTGGTCGGGCTCGCTCCCGTCGAGCGGCTCCCGCGGGGGGACACCGACCTGCGAAGCGGCGCCGCCGTACACCACCAGCGGCGATGTCCCGCCGGAGCGGCCGGCGATGTCGACGAGGTCCCGCATCACGCCCACGTTGACGCGTTCGGCTTCGTCCGTCTCGGCCGCGCGCCAGCCGCCGTCCGCCAGGAGCAGGTACACGATCGCGTCCGAGCCCGCCACCGCGTCGGCGAGCGCGGCCCGGTCGGTGAGATCGGCGGCGACGACGGTGGTTTCGGCCCGCCCGGGCGCGGGCGTGAACCTCCGGCGCGCCACGGCCCGCAGCCGGATCGGCTGCCGCGCCAAAGCGCGCGTGACAGCCGAGCCCACGAAGCCCGAAGCGCCGAGGACGGTGATCAGCTTCATGTCATGCACCTCCTCGAGATCGGGCCGTCGAGGCGTTGAGGCAGGCGAGAAGCGTGCGGGCCTCGACGTTGACGTAGTGCCCGTGCCGGGTGAGCGTGGTGAGCTGGGCCGGGGTGACCCAGGCGTAGCCGGGTGGCGGATCGACGGTCTCGTCCGCGTCGACCGCGAGATACCGCGCCCGGACGTCGAGGAAGCGACCGCCCTCTTCGGAATGGATCGCCTCGTACCGGATCCGCGACCGCGGAGCGCCGAGGACGGCGTCCAGGAAGGGCGGACGGTCCTGGGCGGGCAGGTGCGCGTAGTTGCGGGGCGTGCACTGGACGGTCGGCGCCAGCTCGACGGTGTCCAGGAAACCGCCGTCGGCGCGGGCGTGCACCAGGACGTGCGGCACGCCGTCGATCTCGCGCACGAGGAACGCGACGACACCCGTCCCGACGGATTCGAGCAGCGGCTGGGTCCAGCTGATCCGCTCGCGGTTGCTGCCCTTCACGGCGACCGCGAGGACCTTGAAGTACCGGCCGTCCTCGTGCTCGATCGCTTCGACGCCCTGCTTCCAGCCGCACACCTCCTTGAGCGGGATGCGCTGGGCGCGCACGTCGTGGCGGGACCGCTCGTTCGTGAACCACGACAGGAGCTGCACGTCGGACCACAGCGCGCCGGGAGCCGGGTCGTGGTAGGGCAGGCACGACAGCACGCTCCTGGCGTTCATGTTGATCGTCTCGTCCTCGTGCATCAGCTCCGCGATCTGGCCGAGGGTGAGCCAGCAGAAGTCGGCCGGCACCGCCACGTCGTCGACGGTCTCGACGATCATGTTGCGGTTGGACTTGCGGAAGAACCACGAGCCCTGTTCCGCCTGCAGGACGTCGACGATGACGTGTTCGGGGTCGGGCGGGGCGAAGTACTCGATCAGCTTGACGTTCGTGCCGCCGTGCGCCTTGGTGTAGTTGCTGCGCGTGGCCTGCACGGTCGGGGAAAGCTGCACCAGGTTGGGGTTCCCCGGCTCCATCTTGGCCTGCATCAGGAAGTGCAGGACCCCGCCGAACTCCTTGGCCAGGATGCCGAGGATCCCCACCTCCGGCTGCTTGATCACCGGCTGCTGCCACTCGCGGTAGGGGCCGTCACCGTGCGGGCCGTCGTGCTCGACGACGTGCAGGCCCTCGATGGCGAAGAACCGTCCGCTGTCGTGCACGAGGTTGCCGGTCGCGCCCTCGAACGACCACTGGTCCAGGTCCGCGAACGGGATGCGCTCGACGCGGAACACGTTGGCCTCACGGCGTTCGGCGATCCAGGCGCGGACGTCCTCGGTCCGCAGGTGCGCCCCCTCGGGGGTGGCGGCCGACAAGGCGATGCGGTCCAGGTGGCCGTGGTCGTGGCGGGTCCGCACCGCGACCGGTCGAACAAGGTAGGGCAGCATCGATGGGCTCCTCGTCATGGCCGTCCCGCGGTGAAAGGTAGCCGCGGGGATTCCCGGCGGTCCAGGTCGTCCAGTTCCTCCGTGCACACCGGGAAATCCGGCTGATGGCGCGCGTCGCAAGTTGTTCGTCGCGCGGGCCGGTGCGCCCCAATGTGGCGTTCGGTGCGTCCAGCGCACCCAATGTGGCGTTCGGTGCGTCCAGCGCACCCAATGTGGCGTTCGGTGCATCCAACGCACCCAATGTGGCGTTCGGTGCGTTGGACGCAACCAACGCCACATTGGGGCGCTTTGAGCCGAGCCGCTGTCAACGCACCTCGGACGCGCGCCACTAGCGGCTCCGCTGCCGCGGGCTCGCCTCCGGGGGCGCGGTCCAGGCCCGGTGCTCGCTCTCCCGGACCTCTTCTTCGGCGGTCTGCTCCACCCGGGACATCGCGAACCGCAGGATCGGCGCCGCCATCAGCGAAGTGACGATCGCGACGAGGATGATGATCGTGTAGACCTCCACGCTGAGGATGCCCAGCCGCAGGCCGACCATGGCCACCACGACCTGGATGACTCCGCGCGCGTTCAGCCCGGCGCCGAGCGCCAGCCCTTCCCATTTGTTCAGGCCGCTCAGCCGCGCGCCGGCGAACGCGCCGAGGAACTTGCCCGCGATGGCCAGGGCGAGCACCACCAGCCCGGTGAGCAGGACCACCGGGTGGGTCAGCGCGGTGAGGTCCATCCGCAACCCGGCCGTGGCGAAGAAGAGGGGGGCGAGTCCCGACAGGACGACCGTGCGCAGGGGAGCGAGCTTGGCCGGATCCACCTTGCCCGCCGTCCCGAGCAGGATGCCGCAGAGGAAGGCTCCGAAGACCGCCTCCAAGCCGAGAGCCTGCGTACCGGCCGCGGCGAGGAAGATCAGGACCACGGCGGTGGCGACGGTGAGTCCGGGGCCGTCGGACCTGGCCGCGACGCGGAGCACGCCCCGGGCCAGCGGGCGCCCGAGGGTGCAGCAGAAGGCGATGATGGCGGCCAGGTAGGCCAGCGAGGTGAGCACGGTGCCGGCGGAGACCGCGTTGACCGCCATCGCGCTGACGACGGACAGCATGAACCAGCCGAACACGTCGTCGACCATCCCGGCGGTGAGCGTGAGCTGCCCGATGTTGCGGTGCAGCAGTTTCATGTCGATGAGCGTCTTGGCGATGACCGGGATGGCGCTGACGCACAGGGCCACGCCCAGGAACATCGCGAAGACGGTGACGTCGGTGCCCTCCGGGACGAGCACCTTCGGCAGCACGTACCCCGCGCCGATCCCCAGCCCGAGCGGGAGGAGCAGGCCGCCGAGGCTGACCCCGGCCGCCGTGAGGCCGCGCTTGCGGGCCAGCCCCATGTCCATCTGTACGCCGGTGAGACCGACCAGCAGCAGGACGCCGACCTGGCCGACGGCGTCGAGCAGGTGGTACTGCTCGGCGGCGGCCGGGAACAGCCACCCGTGCAGGCCCGGTGCGGCCCAGCCGAGGAACGAAGGACCGAGCACCACCCCGACGAACAGCTCGCCGACGACCGCGGGCATCCCGAAGCGGCCGGCCAGCCTGCCGAGCACCACGGCGAGCAGGAGCAGCAGGCCGACCTGCAGCAGGAAGATCAGGAGACTGTGCGCGGCGATCGGCGCGACCGGCGCGGCGAGGTGGTGCAGCATTCTTCTCCTTCGAGGAAACGTCTTACGAGGGGCAGGGAAGATCAGCCGTACCGGGGGACCCGCGTGCCCAGCCGGCGGGCCGCGCTCACCGAGTCGCAGCCCGCCAGGCCCAGCGCGTTCCGGAGTTCGGCGGCGAGCAGGTCGAACACCCGCGCCACGCCCTCCTGGCCCGCCGCGGCCAGTCCCCACATCACGGGCCGCCCGACCAGCACGCCCGACGCACCGAGCGCGGCCGCCTTGAGGATGTCCCCGCCGGTCCGGATCCCGCCGTCCAGCAGCACTTCGCAGCGGCCGGAGACCTCATCGGCGATTTCGGCCAGCACCTCGATCCCCGGCACGGCGCCGTCCAACTGACGACCTCCGTGGTTGGACACCACGATCCCGTCGGCCCCGGCCTCGACCCCGCGGCGGGCGTCCTCGGCGGCGAGGACGCCCTTGAGCACCACCGGCAGGTCCGTGTGCGCGCGGACCGTCTCGACCGATTCCCAGGTGGCCGGGGCGAACTCGCGCGCGGTGTGGTCGGCCACGGCCGAAGTGCCGCTGGTGCGGCGGTGGGCGGCCGCGCCCGCGTCGAAGTTGGCCGCGGTCACCGATTCCGGCAGCGCGAAGCCGTTGCGCATGTCCCGCCACCGGCGTCCCATCCACGGCACGTCGACGGTGAACACGATCGCCTCGCACCCGGCGTCCTCCGCGCGGCGCACGAGCTCCAGCGACCGCTTTTCCTCACGCAGCCAGTACAGCTGGAACCAGGGCCGGCCGCCGACGGCCGCGACCTCCTCGAGCGGAACGCTGCTCAAGGTGCAGATGGTGTACGGCACGCCGGCGTCCCGGGCGGCGCGGGCCGCCGCGAGCTCGCCCTCGGGGTGGAACAGCCGCTGGTACGCCACCGGCGCGACCGCAACCGGCAGCGCGGCGGGCCGGCCCAGCAGCTCGGCCTCGGTGGTGCTGCCGGCCAGGTCGCACAGCATCCGGGGGACCACGAAGATCCGCTCGAGTGCGGTGCGGTTGGCCGCCAGCGACGCCTCGGCGCCGCTGCCCCCGGCGAGGAAGTCCCAGATCTCGCCGGGGAGAACGCCGCGCGCGGCGCGTTCGAGGTCGGCCAGGCAGACGGGCGTCATCGCCGGACGGCGCCGATTTCGCTCTGCCCGGTGCGCTCCAGCTCCACGGCCTCGTACAGGGCCTTGATGTTGGCGCTGCCGAAGGTCCCGGCGCCCTGCCGCTCGATGATCTCGAAGAAGATGGTGTGCCGCGGGTGGGTGGACGCGGCGAAGATCTGGAACAGCTGGCCGCCGTGGTCCTCGTCGGCGAGCACGTTCGTCGACCGGAGGTCGTCCAGCGAGTGCGTCTGCAGCTCGATGCGTTCGCCGAGCATGTCGTAGTAGGTGCCCGGAGTCTTCAGGAACTCCACGCCACGCCGGGACAGCGCCCGGACCGCGCCGACCGCGTCGTCGGCGTTGAAGGCGATGTGCTGCACGCCCGCGCCCTGGTGGGCCTTCAGGAACTCGTCGATCTGACCGGGGTCGGCGTTGCTGTCCGGCTCGATCAGGGTGAGGGTGACTTCGCCGGAGGCGCTCTGCACCACGGTGGAGTTCATCGCCTGCCGGCCGACCACGATGTGCTCCTCGAAGATCTGCCGGAACCCGAAGGCCCGCTCGTAGAACGCCACCGTCGGGCCGAGGTCACCCGAGTTCAGGCAGACGGCGAAGTGGTCGAGCCCGAGCAGCTCCACGTCTCCCCCGCTCCGGCCGGTGACCTCCGGCGCGGCGGCTTCGCCGCTCTGAACCAGGGTGTGCACGACGTCGCCGAACCCGCCGATGGTGGCCGTGACGATCGAGCCGCCGTCGAGCCGCACCGGCTCGCGCACGGCGGCCGCCCCGCCGCGCACCGCGGCCTCGAAAGCGGCGGTCACGTCCGGCGTGCGCAGCGCGATGTCGGCCACCCCGTCGCCGTGCGTCTGGAGGTAGGAGGCCGCCGGGTGCCGGTCCGACGTCGGTTCGGTGAGCACCAGCTTGATCGGCCCCTGCCGCAGCGTGACGCTCCGGTGGTCCGCGCCCCGGCTGGTACCGGCGACGGCGAAGGCGTACTTCTCCACCCAGGTGAACGTGGCCGCCTCGAGGTTTTCCACATACATTTCGACGTAGTCGATCTCGAAATTCTGGACAGTCGACTCGGAAGTCAAGACATTCCTCCGTTAAATAGCAGTAACGCTCATTCCCAGGATGGCTCCAAGACCATTGCGCATCAACGGTGTCCGGTTGACACCCACCGCTAAGTCCACAGTGGACACGACGGTCAGCGCGCGGTGAACCGCACCGGGAGTTCCCGGTACCCCTGCACGACGATCGCCCGCAGCCATTCCGGCTCCCGGTCCAGGTCCACCCGGGACACCCGCTCGGCCAGCACCCGCAGCACGACCGACAGCTCGATCCGCGCGAGCGCGGACCCGAGGCAGTGGTGCATGCCGTGCCCGAAGGTGATGTGCCGGTTGGGTTTCCGCCCGGGCCGGAACGTGTCGGGGTCGTCGAACTCGGCGGGATCCCGGTTCGCGGCGGGCAGCCACGCCACCACCGGGGTGCCGGGTGGCAGGTCACGGCCGTTGATCGTGACGTCGGCGGTCGTCACCCGCAGCACGTGCATCGCGGGCGAGGTCCAGCGCAGCACTTCTTCCACGACGGTGTCGACGTCCGCGCTCCCGTCCCGCAGCGCGGCCGGCAGGCCGGGCACCGTCGCCAGCGCGTGCACCGCGCCGGTGATCGCGTGCCGCGTGGTCTCGTTGCCGCCGATCAGCACGTTGTCGCAGTTGAGCAGGACGTCGTCGACCGTGAGCTCGTCGTCGGTCACCAGGGTGCTGACGAGGTCGTCGCCGGGTTCCTTGCGGCGCGCGGTGATCAGCTCGTCGAAGTAGACGAGGATCTCGGTGTGCGCCTGCCGCGGCGTCATCCCGTCGAACAGCTCGTCCTCGCCGCCGAAGGCGTGGTTGGTCAGGTCGATGAGCATGTCCTCGTCCTCGGCGGGCACGCCGAGGATCTCGCACACCACCGCGGCGGGAATGCGGGGACCGATCGCCGTGGCGACGTCGCACACGCCGCCGTCGAGCGCCTGGTCCAGCAGGCCGCCGACCTCGGTCCGCACGCGCTCGGCCAGCCTGCGCGCGGCTGCCCGGGACAGCAGCGGCCCGACGAGCTTGCGCAGCTTGCGGTGCTGCTCGTGGTCGGAGACCACCATCATCCGGCCGCCGGAGTTGTCCGGGTGCTCGCGGTCGAACCCGATCATCATCCCGTACTCGGAGGTGAGCGGCGCCGAAGGTGCGAGGACCGCGGCGCACGCCCGGTGCGAGAACACCGACCAGAAGCCGCCGGGGGAACTGCCCGGTTCGCTCCACACCATCGCGTCTTCCGCCGCGAGCTCGCGCCAGCGGGCGTGCCGCTCCAGGGTCGTGTACAGGTCGGGGTTGCCGAGGTCGACGGTGTTCGTCGTCTGCATGAAAGGTCTCCAGGTCACGTCAGGGCGGCGTCGAGCACCTTGGCGAGCTCGGCCACGGTCGGCGCGTCGAAGAAGGCCTGCACCCGCAGCCGGACCCGCAGGCTTTCGCGGATGCGGGACACCAGCCGGGTGGCGAGCAGCGAGTGGCCGCCGACGTCGAAGAAGCTGTCCTCCACGCCGACGCTGCTGACCCCGAGCACTTCGGCGAACAACGCGGCCAGGTGGACTTCCGTGGGCGTGCTCGGCGGCCGCCCCGAGGCCGCGCGCCCGGCGTCCTCGCGTTCGGGAGCCGGCAGCGCGGCCCGGTCGACCTTGCCGTTCGGCGTGGTCGGCAGGTGCGGCAGGCTGACGACCACGTCGGGGACCAGGTAGCCGGGCAGCTGCTTCCGCAGCGGCGGCAGCAGGTCTTCGGCGGTCACCCGCGCGCCCCCGGCACCGACCACGTAGGCCACGAGCCGGTTGTCGTGCTCGGTCACCACCGCCTGGGCCACCCCGTCCACCGCGAGCAGCGCGGACTCGACCTCGGCCGGCTCGATCCGGTGACCACGCACCTTCAGCTGGTCGTCGGCCCGGCCGACGAAGACGAGCTGGCCGTCCGGACGGGCCCGCACCCGGTCACCGGTGCGGTACATGCGTTCCCCCGGACCGGCGAACGGGTCCGGCAGGAACCGCTCGGCGGTCGCGGCCGGCCGGTGCAGGTAGCCGCGGGCGAGACCGGGGCCGGTCATGTACAGCTCGCCCACGGTCCCGTCCGGCACGGGGGCCAGCCGGTCGTCCAGGACGTAGGTGTGGACACCGGTGATCGGCCTGCCGATCGGCGGCGTGCCGTCACCGGTCAGCGGGTCGCTCGCGGTCACCGCGACCGTGGCCTCGGTCGGGCCGTACGCGTTGATCATGACGCGGCCGGCGGACCAGCGCTTCGCGACCGGCGCCGGGCACGCTTCGCCCGCGACCAGCAGGGTCAGCCCCGCGGGCAGGCCGCCCGCTTCCTCCAGCGGCGCCAGGGCGGACGGCGGCAGCGTCACGTGGGTGATGCGCTGGTCCCGGACCAGCCGGGCGAGCGGCTCGCCGGGGATCAGGTCCGGCGCGGGCGCCAGCACCAGGCACGCGCCGGCCAGCCAGATCGGCCAGAACTCGGCGACCGCGGCGTCGAAACTGGGGGACGCGAAAGCCAGCAACCGGCTGTCCGGCAACAGGTTCTGGCGGTGCACGTAGTCGGCGGCCAGGTTCGGGATCCCCCGGTGCGTGACCACCACGCCTTTGGGCTGCCCGGTCGAGCCGGAGGTGAAGATGACGTACGCGGGGTGGCTGGGCAGCAGCGGGCCGAGCCGGTCGGCGTCGTCCAGGTCCGGCTCGGGCGGGCCGGCCTCCTCCAGCGTCACGCTCAGCACGACGGGAGCGCCGTCGACGTCCTGCCCGGGCAGGCACAGCAGGCACTGCGCCGCCGCGGTGGCCAGCATGTGCCGCCGGCGTTCCTCCGGGTAGTCGGGGTCGATCGGGACGTACGCGCCACCGGCCTTGTGCACGGCCAGCATCGCGACGGCGAACTCGATCGACCGCGGCATCGCCAGGGCGACCAGCCGCTCCGGGCCCACGCCGTGCGCCACCAGCCGGCGCGCGAGCCGGTTGGCTCGGGTGTTCAGCTCGGCGTAGGTCAGCGTGGTGGTCCCCATCGCCACGGCCGGCCGGTCCGGCACCGCGGCGGCGGCCGCCTCGAACAGGGCCGGTGCCGTGGACGGGGGCACGATCGCGCCGGTCATGCGGTCTCCTCGGAATTCTCGGGGGGTCAGGGGGCGAGGCCCGGTGTCACGCTTGCCGTTCCGCGCGGGTCCGGGTGACGGAGGCCCCGGTCGTCACGGCGCCGAAGTCCATGCGGAGGAAGTGGATCAGCTCGCGGTTCACCGCTTCCGGCTTCTCCAGGTAGCCGAAGTGCCCGCACCCCGGGATCGTGCGGTGCGTGGCGCCGGGGATCACCTCGGCCAGCTCGGCTCCGGCGGACGGCGGCGCCACGAGGTCGTGCTCGAACGAAATGACGTGGCAGGGCACCTTGATCCCCCGGTAGGCCTCGCGGCGGTCGGGCAGCGCGCTCAGCAGCAACTGCGCCCGGACGCCCGGTCCCCCGTCGTCCGACGCCGCGAGCAGGTCGAGCCAGTCGGCGGCGAGATCGTCGTCGGCGAGGGTGGCCGGCCCCAGGTTGTGCATCGCGCGCACGGCGGCGCGGTAACCCGGCGGCAGCTCGGTCCCCCGTTCGATCAGCTCCGCCTCGGCTTCGGCGAGCACCCGCTGGACGAGACTGCTCCGGCCGCAGGCCGCCATCAGCACGACCGCGTCCAGCAACCGGGGGTGCGCCAGCGCCAGCTCCTGCGCGATGTAGGCGCCCATCGACGTGCCGACCACCCGGCACGGGGTCGCGTCGAGGTAGTCGAGCAGGGCGGCCACGTCCGCGACGAGGTCGTCGACGGTGAACCCGGCCGCACCTTCGTCGCTCGGCGGGATCCCCCGGTTGTCCATGGTGATCACCCGGAATCCCGCGGCGCGCAGCGCGGGGACCTGGTGCAGGTCCCACACCGAGCTCGGTGCCCCGGTGCCGGTCAGCAACAGGACCGGCGGGCCGTCGCCCTGATCGTGGTAGGACAACCGGATCCCGTCCTCGGTCGTCATCAGCATGCTGCTCCTCCCCCGTGGTGATATCGGAGGTCATCCACGCCGGTGACCGTACCGGCAAAGATCGAGTAATCGGAGTGGCCGGAAATGGACATGGCCGGAAATAGGCGAAAAGACCGGCGTCCACGGCTTTCGCTTGACACTCCGACGACGTATGGAAATCCTAGTATTCATGAATTCATACGGTCTGTCCACTCAATTGAGCATGGAAACGCTGCACGGGTCGCTCAACGATCCGGCCATCTCGTCGATGAACCTGCTGAACGAGCTGATCGACGAATACCCTGTGGCCATTTCCATGGCGGCAGGCCGGCCGTACGAAGAGTTTTTCGACATCCGGCTCATCCACGCCTACATCGACGCCTACTGCGACCACCTCCGCCGCGACCGGAAGCTCGACGAAGCGGGCGTCACCCGCACGCTCTTCCAATACGGCACCACGAAAGGCGTCATCGCCGACCTCATCGCCCGCAACCTCGCCGAGGACGAAAACATCGACGCCACCCCGGAATCGGTGGTGGTCACCGTGGGCGCGCAGGAGGCGATGTTCCTGGTGCTGCGCACGCTGCGGGCGGCCGAGCACGACGTGCTGCTCGCACCGGCCCCGACCTACGTCGGCCTGACCGGGGCGGCACTGCTCACCGACACGCCGGTCTGGCCGGTGCGGTCGACCGAGAACGGCATCGACCCCGACGACCTGGTCCTGCAGCTGAAGCGGGCCGACGAGCAGGGCAAGCGGGTCCGGGCCTGTTACGTGACACCGAACTTCGCCAACCCCACCGGCACGAGCATGGACCTGCCCGCCCGGCACCGCCTCCTCGAAGTCGCCGAGGCCAACGGGATTCTGCTCCTGGAGGACAACGCCTACGGGCTGTTCGGAGCCGAGCGCCTGCCGACGCTCAAGGCCCTCGACCGGTCGGGGACCGTGGTCTACATCGGATCCTTCGCCAAGACCGGCATGCCCGGCGCCCGGGTCGGCTACACCGTGGCGGACCAGCGGATGGCCGACGGCGGCCTGCTCGCCGACCAGCTCTCCAAGCTCAAGGGCATGCTCACGGTGAACACCTCGCCGATCGCCCAGGCGGTGATCGCCGGGAAGCTGCTCCTCAACGACTTCAGCCTGACCAAGGCGAACGCCCGCGAGATCGCGGTCTACCAGCGCAACCTGCGGCTCGTGCTGGGCGAGCTCGAGCGACGGCTCGGCGGCCGCGCCGGGGTCCGCTGGAACACACCGACCGGCGGGTTCTTCGTCACCGTCACCGTGCCGTTCACCGTCGACGACGACCTGCTGGCCGTCGCCGCCCGCGACCACGGCGTGCTGTTCACCCCGATGCACCACTTCTTCGGCGGCAAGGGCGGCTTCAACCAGCTGCGGCTGTCGATCAGCCTGCTCACCCCGGAACTGATCGAAGAGGGCATCGCCCGGCTCGCCGCGCTCATCACCGCCCGCCTGCCCTGACCGCGGCGAGGGGCGGGGCACTCGGCCCCGCCCCTCGCGCCGGGTTCCGCTAGCGATCGCCGCTCGGTGCCGCGACCAGCAGCACGTCCTGGTGGCGCCCCCCGCCGAACACGAGGGGGACCCGTTCGAGCACGTCGAACCCGGCTTCCCCGAGCTCGCGCCCGACCTGGTCGGCGTCGACGAAACTGATGCGGCTCGTGCAGACGACGAAGGGGTCCGCCGTTTCGTCGGCGGGGCAAATGGTGACTTCGCGGGCTCGCTCCGCCGGAACCAGCCTGGCGTGCAGCACGTACCGCCTGCCGCTTCCCCCGGGGATCTCCTGGGAGCGCTCCAGCGTGTCCGGCTTGCCGGTGTCCTTCTCCGGCACGCCGAGCAGGAACTTCCCGCCGGGCTCGAGGTGTTCGCGGACCGACGCGTACAGACCGGACCGCTGGGCCTCGCTCAGGAGGTTGATCGAGCCCGGGCTGATGACGACCGCGCCGAAGCGCCTGTCCAGCTCGAAGGCGCTCATGTCCCCTTGGACGACGGTGCAGCGGTCCCGCAGCGCCGCCGGCACGTCCGCCAGCCGTTCCCGGAGGATGGCGAGCATCGCGCCCGACAGTTCGAGGGCGGTGATCTCCCGGCCGAGGTCCAGGAGCGGAACGGTCAGCCGGCCCGTTCCGGCCGCGAGCTCCAGCACCGGCCCGGCCGTCCCCCGGACGCGGCCGGCGTACTCCGCCGCTTCCCACGAGTCCTCGTGCAGGATGTCGCGGTAGATGTCCGCGGCGGCTTCGTCGTAGAAGTCGCACAGAATGCCCCGCTCCCCCACCGAGGCCAGCAGGACGTCCGCGCGAGCGGTCCGCACCGGTGCACTCACCATTCGATCACTCATGCGGCCAGAATACGGTCGTGAATTTGTCTCCGGCAGAATCCGGGAATGGACGACGCCGGGTATTCCACCCGTTTTCCGGCAGGGCCGAGCCCGGGAACCGGGTCGTTCCCGGGCTCGGCCCGCCGGCGGAATCCCGCCGCTCAGCCGCCTCCGCCGTCACCCGGCTTTCCCCCGCCCGGTCCGCCCGGCCCGGCCGGCCCGGTCGGCATCCGGCCCGCTCCCGGCCCGGCCGGAATCTTGCCCGACTCCGGCCCGGCATTGGCGTCGTAGGACGCGCCGGCGTAGTCGGGGTCGAGCACGGAAATCGCATAGGTGGCGGGTGCGGCCAGCACGGCCGCGACACCGGCGACGAGCGCGGCCGAAACCACCGCGGTGGACCGGACCACCCGCGCGAGCACGAGGACGACGACGGCGACCACGCCGAGCGCGAGCGCGCCCCACCTCGCCCACGGCAGAAAACCGGGGTAGTGCGACCAAAGCCAAGCGGCCCATGCCGTTTCGGCCGCGACCACGGCCGGCAGGATCCACGCCCGGCCGCCACCACGCCGGTACGCCCGCCAGAACATCACGATGCCCAGCCCGGAAAGCGCGGCGACCGGCGGCGCGAGCGAGCCCACATAGGCCGTGTGCGGGACCGCGGCCACGGTGAAGGTCAGGCCCAGGGTCACCAGCCAGACACCCCACATCACCAGCCCGCCGCGCAGCGGATCGGTGCGCTCGGCCCGGCGCCGCCACCAGAGCCCGCACAGCAGGGCCAGGATCGTGAGCGGGTACAGCCAGGCGATCGCGACGCCGAGGCTGCCGTCGAACAGTTTGCCCGCGCCGGTGGGGTTCTCCCTGCTCGCCGCCTTCGTCGGGTCGTCCCACGGGTTTCCCCTGATGGTGGGGCGGATGTCCAGCAGCTCGGGCGGGGCCTTCGGATCGATCTGCGCGCCGTCGTTGGTGAACTCCTTGGCGCCCGGCAGGTCGATGCCCACGCGCGAGAGACCGTTGTACCCGAACACCATGGCGGCGGCGCTGCCGTTCGTGGTGCCGGCGACGTAGGGCCGGGAACCGTCCGGGGTGAGGGTGTAGAGCGCGATCCACGACAGCGACACCGCCAGCGTCACCACCCCGGCGATCCCCAGGTGCTGCAGCCGGCGGCGCGTTTCGACCGGCGCGGTCAGCAGGTAGCCCACCGCGAGCGCGGGCAGGATCGTCCACGCCTGCAGCATCTTGGCCTGGAACCCGATCCCGACCCAGACTCCGGCCCACACCAGCGACCGCAGCCGCCCTTCCAGAACCGCACGCTGGTAGGCGTCGACGGCCAGCACCAGGCACATGACCAGTGCGCCGTCCTCCATGCTGTGCCCGAACATCGACGCCGCCACCGGGGTGAGGGTGAAGATGCCCGCGGCGAGCAGGCCGGGCACCACGCCCGCCCACCGCCGCACGACCCGGTACATCACCAGCACGGAAACCACGCCCTCGATCACCTGCGGCAGCGCCAGCGACCAAGGGTGGTAGCCGAAGATCCTGGCCGAGATGGCCTGGGGTGCGAACGACCCGGCGAGCTTGTCCAGCGCGTAGGTCCCCTGCGCGTCGACGGTGCCGTAGAAGAACGCTTTCCAGCTCTCGGACATGCTCTTGGCGACGTTCGAATACATCGGCGCGAAGTCGACCGAAGCCAGGTTCCACGCGTAAAGCACCGCCGCCACGAAGGCGATGCCCAGCAACGCCGGCCGCGCCCACCGCGGCTGACCGGACGGCGAACGCCACACCGCCCAGCGGGGGGAACCGCCGCCGGGCACGGGATCCTGGCGTGGTGGCAGCGGATCGATGAGAGTTGCGGACACTCCTGTACCTCCGGGCGTGAGAGCGGGTCGACGGCGAATCGGGGCGAGTTGCGGACGCTCAGCCGTTGCCTTCGCGAGCCAGGACCGGCCAGGTCGTTTCCCCGTATCCGCCGTCCGGCGAGTTCTTGCGGCCGTGTTCTTCCAGCTGGGCGAACAGGTCCTTGCCCGGCCCGTCGAGCATCAGCAGCTGGGATGTGTAGTGCTTGAGCGCCTGGAACTTCAGCGTCATCGCTTCCGCGGTGACGGAACCGGATTCGGGAGCGCCGGCGCGGAAACCCTCCGGCAGTTCGACGACACCCGAGATGAAGGTCGCGTGCGGGAGGTCTTCCCACAGGCGCAGGGGAATGTCCTTCTCACGCGCGACGAGCAGTGCGGCGTCCCGCGTGATCTCGTTGTCGATGTGGTTGCTGATCGCCGCGCACGTGACGATCAGCGTCGGGCCGAACTCGTCGACGACGGCTTCGATCTCCGCCTTGACCTCGGCGAACAGTTCGCTGTCCGATTCCGAAGACCGGATGCGCAGCTTCTGCCGTCCCGCCACGTTTTCCGCCAGCCACTGGCCATCCGCCGACCGGCGGTAGATGGAATCCAGGAACCGGCCGTGCCGGTGGCCCACCCCCAGGTGACCGAGCGCGGCGATGTCTTCTTTCCGGCGGTACAGCGACGCGTCCTGATCCGGTGTGAGGCCCCAGAGGCCGTGCAATCGCGTCGCCGCCGAAGAATAGGGCGGCGACGCGGTACCGGCGAACACCGTGAAAACGGTCACCTGCGCGCCGTCCTGCTTCGCCTGGGCGAGACCGGCTCCGAAGGAAAGGACCGCGTCGTTCAAATGGGGGGAAATCACCAGTAGCCGGGCCTGGCCGGATTCTTGGACCATGGTGATGAGTCTGGTGACCGCATTGCCCCATCACAACAGGGGATTCTGGACGGACTCACGCTCGCCCCGGACGCGCGCCGCGGCGCCGCACGGCGGATTCCCCGGCTTCGGCGCACCACACGCGAAGCCGGGGATCGACCCGGTGCGGTCTAGGCCGGAACGGACGACGTTTCCCGGGTGGCCGCGTCGAGCAGCAGCCGCGCGGCCACCGTGGCCCCGTCGAGGCGGATCCGGCCCGCCACGGCGGTCGCTCGCGCACGGGTCTCCGGGGCCAGGGCCGTGGCGAGCGCGGCCGACAGCGACCCGGCGGTCGGGACCGGCCCGTCGTGTGCCACACCGATGCCCAGCTCGGCCACGCGGCCGGCGTAGTACGGCTGGTCCGCCATCTGCGGCACGAGAACCTGGGGGGCGCCGGCGCGGGCGGCCGTGGTCGTCGTGCCCGCGCCGCCGTGGTGGACGACGGCGGCGACCCGGCCGAACAGCGCCTGGTGGTTCACCTCGCCGACGGCGAAACAGTCGTCCCGGGCGTCGATCAGGTCCAGGCCGGCCCAGCCCCGGGAGAGGAGTACCCGGTGGCCGCGGGCCCGGATCGCGTCGATGGCCACCCGGGCGGCGTCGGCGGGGCCGGGCAAGCTGCCGAAGCCGACGTACACCGGCGGCGGGCCGGCCGCCAGGAACGCCGCCAGCTCCGCGGGCAACGGGCGTTCGTCGGGCAGGATCCACGCGCCGGTCTGCACGGCACCGAGGTCCGTCGGCTGCAGCGGGGCGAGGAGCGGATCCGCGGCCAGCAGCGGGTGGTCGGTGTAGCCGAACCGGTAGATGTCCGCCACCGGCGGCAGGCCGATCCCGGCCCGCAGGCCGTTGAGCGTGTCCCCGAACCGCCGGTACGCGCCCTGGTTGTTCCGCTCCCACAGCTCGCGGACGTCGGTCACGTCCCGCGCGGGCGGCTCGCCCAGTGGCGGGGGTGGCGGGTAGTGCGGCGACGGCACGTAGATCGGGCAGTGGAAGGCGTAGCGGTAGGGGATGCCCAGTTTCTCGGCCACCGACCGGACGCCGAGCGCGGCGGCCAGCACTCCGGTCGCCACCACCGCGTCACACCCCTCGGCGGCCGCCGGAAGCTCGTCGAACTGGATGGCGATCAGCTCGGCGGTGAATCGGCGCATGTCCTCGGGGGTCGGCCGCGCCCCGCCGTGCATCGGCGCGCGCGCCGACGGGCCGACCGGCACGTGGGACACACCGACCTCGGCCAGCCGGTCCGCGCAGTCCGGCGGTGCGCACACCAGCGCCTCGGCGCCGAGCGCCCGCAACCCCACCGCCAGTGCCAGCAGTGGTTCGACGTCTCCGCGGCTTCCGGACGTCGAGAGCAACACACGCATCACGCATTCCCCGTTCCGTAGGTTTTCGGCCCGCCGGCCCGGTTCACGCGGGAACGGCCGGGTTTTCCCGGCCGGCCGCTTCGAGCAGCAGCCCCGCCGCCACCGTGGCCCCGTCGGCGCGGATCCGGCCGGCCACGTCCGCCGCCCGCGCGCGGGTTTCCGGGGCCAGGGCCGTGCGGAGTGCCGCCGACATGGCGTCGAAGGCCGGGGCCGGACCGTCGACCGCCGCACCGATGCCCAGGTCGGCCACGCGCTCGGCGTAGTACACCTGGGGAATGATGTGGCGGACCACGATCTGCGGGACCCCGGCCCGCGTGGCCACGTGCGAGGTGCCCGCGCCGTCGTGGTGCACGGCGGCGGCCACCCGGCCGAACAGTGCCTGGAGGTTCACGTCGCCGACGGCGAGGCAGTCGTCCCCGTCGTCGGGCAGGGCGAGATCGGCCCAGCCGCGGTTGAGGATCACCCGGTGGCCCTGGGCCCGGATCGCTTCGATGGACACCTTGTCGGCGCCCGCGGTGCCGAGCGAGCTGCCGAACCCCACGTACACCGGCGGTGGCCCGGCGTCCAGGAACGCCACCACCTCCGGCGGGAGGGGCCGCTCGTCGGGCAGGATCCACGCGCCGGTCTGCACGGTGTCCTGGTCCCCCGGTGGCGGCGGGGCCAGGATCGGGTCCGCCGCCAGCCACGGCCGCTCGGTGTAGCCGTAGTCGAAGAGGTTCCGCACCGGGGGCAGGCCGATCGAGGCCCGCCCCCGGTCGACCGCGGCACCGGCCAGCCGGTCGACGCCTTCGTTGTACTGGTCCCGGCGTTCCCGGTTGGCCGACGGCAGGTGGTCCGGGCACAACACGGCGTAGAAGTAGGGCACACCCAGCTTCTCGGCCACCGACCGCACGGCGACCGCGGTCGGCAGCAGGCCGCTCGCCAGCACCGCGTCACACCCTTCGGCCGCCGCCGGGACGTGCGCGAACTGCTCGGCGATCACCTCGGCCGCGGCTTCGGGCGCCCCGGGCGGCGGCATCCCGGGGGGCCGGGCCCCCGCGCGCACCGGCCGCCCGATCGGCACCATGGGCACGCCGGCCTCGGCGCACCGCTCCACGTAGTCCGGAGGCGCGCACATCCGCACCTCCGCGCCGAGCTCCCGCACCCGCACGGCCAACGCCACCAGCGGTTCGACGTCCCCGCGTGATCCGCACCCCGAAATCAGCACCCGCATCGTTCACCCTGTTCCGTCGTACCTGTTTTCGGGGGTCCGGGTGGCGGAGCCCCCGGCCCGCGGCGAAGCCCCGGATGTCACCGCCCTCGGAAAGTGCGCGGCCGTCATGCCGGGTGGTAAGGCAGCCACTTCATGCCGTCGGGCGAGGTGACCAGCCCGCCGGGGAACAGCGGCAGCTCCGGTTCGGCGTCCTCGCCGAGCAGCGCCCGCATCTGCACCTGGCCGGCTTCCTGCATCGCCTGCTTGACCACCTGCGACTTGAACATCGGCACCATGTCGTCGCCGTCGCCGCCCGCCATCTCGTCCACGGCCGCGGCGAACTCGGCGCTGCGCGCGGCGATCCGGTCCGCCGCCGTCAGCGCCGCCTCGCCGGACGACACCCCGCCGATCAGCTCGACGAACGACTCGATGTCGGTGTTCTGGTTGTTCGTGACCTTCTTGGCCTGCCAGAAGTACGATTCTTCGTTCACGTTCATCTGGTAGAAGGACACGAGGAACTCGTAGAACACGCCGTACTCCCGGCGGTACCGCGCCTCGAACTCGGTCAACGCGGTCTTCTCGTCCAGATCGCCGGCGAGGACGCTGTTGATCGACCGGGCCGCGAGCAGCGCGCTGTAGGTCGCCAGGTGCACCCCGGAGGAGAACACGGGGTCCACGAAGCACGCGGCGTCGCCGACCAGGACCATCCCCGGCCGCCAGTAGCTCTCCTGCTGGTAGGAGTAGTCCTTGCGGACCCGCAGCTCCCCGTACTTGCCGGTGGTCACCCTCTTCGCGTTCGCGAGGTACTCCGAAATCATCGGGCACTCGGCGATCAGGGTGTTGAGGGCCTTCTCCCGGTCACCCTGGATCTTGTCGGCGTCTTCCCGGCGCACCACCGCGCCGACGCTGGTCAGCGTGTCGCTCAGCGGGATGTACCAGAACCAGCCGCTGTCGAAGGCCACGCTCAGGATGTTCCCCGAGACCGGGGCGGGCAGCCGCTTGCCGCCTTCGAAGTAGCCGAACAGCGCGAGGCTGCGGAAGAACTCGGAGTAGTTCCGGGAACCGCCGACCTTGGTGTAGAGCCGGCTCTTGTTGCCCGACGCGTCGATCACGAACCGCGCCGACACTTCGTGCTCGTTGCCGTCGGGGTCGGTGTACCGCGCGCCGGTGACCCGCTCGCCCTCCTCCACCACGTCGGTGACCGCGCACCCCTCCCGGACGACCACGCCCTTGCGCTTGGCGTTGTTCAGCAGGATCTCGTCGAACTTCGCCCGCTCGACCTGGTAGGCGTGCGACGTCGAGCCCGCCATCTTGGCCGAGATGCCGAAGTGGAACGTCCACGGCTCCGGCCGGGCACCCCAGCGGAACGTGCCGCCGCGCTTGATCGGGAACCCGGCGCCGGCCAGCTCGTCGGAGACGCCGAGCATCCGGCACACGCCGTGCACCGTGGCGGGCAGCAGCGACTCACCGATCTGGTACCGCGGGAAAACCTCCTTCTCCAGCAGCAGGACGCGGTGCCCCTGCATGGCCACGAGCGAAGCCACCGTCGAGCCGCCCGGCCCGCCACCGGCCACCACCACGTCGAACTCTTCCACCGGCATATCTCACCATTCCTCGATCGAGTGTCTATCCGTTGCGGCTGGGGGAAAACCGGGCCGGCCGGCCGTCACCAGGTGACCGGCAGCTTGTCCGGGCAGTCGACGAAAGCGTTTCGGTGCTTCACTTCTTCGACGGGCACGGCCAGCCGCAGCCCGGGGAACCGGCGCCACAGCGTCTGGTAGGAGATGCGCAGCATCGCCCTGGCCACCGCCGCACCGATGCAGTAGTGGATGCCGTGCCCGAACCCGACGTCCGAGACCGGCGCGCGGTTCGCGTCGAGGACGTTGGGGTCCGGCGTCAGCGCTTCGTCCCGGTTGGCCATGAGGATCGAGCACAGGACGTAGTCCCCGGCCTTGATCAGCTGTCCGCCGACGACCACGTCCTTGACGGCCAGGCGCGGATTCGGCTGCTGCACGGGCGAGAGGTAGCGCACCAGTTCGCTGACCACGCGATCGGCTTCCTCGCGGCCGGCGAAGAGCGACTTTATCTGCTCGGGGCTGTCCAGCAGGGCGAGCACCCCGAAGCCGATCATCCCGGCGACCGTCTCGACACCGCCGAGGATCAGCGCGGTGCTCAGGCCCCTGAGCTCCTCGTCGGTGACGTCCTCCCCGTGCTCGCGCACGAGCCTGCCGAGGAAGCCCTCGTCGGGGTCCTTCCGCTGCCGGGCGATGAGGCCGTCCAGGTACCGGTTGAACGCCGCGCTGTCGGCCGTCCTGGCCTTGAGGTCGCGGTTGAAGTCGACGTTGCGCCTGACCCGGCGGATGAACTCGCGCCGGTCGTCGCGCGGGATGCCGAGCAGTTCACAAAGGACACCGCCGCCGACCGGATCGGCGAACATGCCCTGCAGGTCCGCGGGTGCGCCCTCGGCCTCCATCTCGTCGAGCCGGTCGTCGATGAGGCGCTGGATCACCGGTTCCAGCCGGCGGATCCGCCGGGCCGTGAATTCCGGCGTCAGCATCCGCCGCAGGCGGGTGTGCTCGGGCGGGTCGTAGGTCGAAATCTGCCCGACGAACTGGGAGGCCACGTGCGTCCCGTTCCCGGTCACCGGTTCCGACTGGGTCAGCCGGGGCCGCGTCGTGAAGTTCTCGTGATCACCGAGGATCTTCCGCACGACGTCGTAGCCCATCGCCTGCCAGACGTAGTCGACACCCAGCTGGGCGTCCGCCTCCCCGATCATCCGGACCAGGGGGCCGTGCGCCCGGAGGTCGAACATTTCCCGGTGCGGGTCGCACACCGTCCGCATCATGTAGTTCGCCGTCGTCGGCAGGAGCGGCGCGACTTCGCCGACACCGTCGTCCACACCGGGTTGAAGCACCTCTGCCATTCGTCACTGCTCTCTTTCGGTCCGACACGACGGCGACCCAGTTTCACCGGCGATCCGGCGGGACGTCCACCGCCTCCTGTGGACGGCGTAGCCGGAATGCCCGTGGGGAAGGGAAATCCGCCACCGATCACCAGGCGACCATCAGGCTGGTCAACCCGTACGCGGGGGTGGTGAGGCGGAACATGGTCTCCTGCGTGGGATCCGCGAGCCGCAGCGCCGGAAAGCGCTGCCACAGCGCGGTGAAGGCGGTGCGCAGTTCCAGGCGGGCCAGCGAGGCGCCCAGGCAGTGGTGGACGCCGTGCCCGAACGCGACGTGGGGAACGGGCTCGCGGGTGACGTCGAGGCGGTCCGGATCCGGCCGCAGGGCCGGGTCGCGGTTGGCCATCGGGAGCGAGCACAGCACCGTCTCCCCCGCCTTGATCACCTGACCGCCGATGGTGACGTCCTCCATCGCCGTCCGCGGGGTCGGCGCGTACGGGACGGTCAGGTACCGGATCAGCTCGTCGACCGCCCGGTCCGCCGCCTGGTCGTCGCCGCGCAGTGCGGCGATCTGCCCGGGGTTCCGCAGCAGTGCCAGCGCTCCCAGCCCGAGCATGCCGGAGATGTTGTCGTCGCCGGCGAGCATCACCTGCACGCAGAAGCCTCTCAGCTCCTCATCGGTGACGGTGTCGCCGTGTTCGGCGACGATCGCGCCGATCAGCCCTTCCCCGGGGTCCTTCCGTTCCCTGGCCATCATGGCCAGCAGGTAGCGGGAAAACGCTTCGCCGGCGGCCGCACGCCGCCGTGCGCTGCGCGAGGCGTCGAGGTGCCCGTGGCACAGCTGCATGAACAGGGCGCGGTCGTCCCGGGGCACGCCGATCAGCTCGCACAGCACGGCTCCGGGCACCTCGTCGGCGAACAACTCGATCAGGTCCGCCGGTGAGCCCGCCCGTTCCATGGCGTCGAGCCGGTCGGCCACGATCCGTTCGATCGCCGGCTGCATCCGGCGGATCCGCCGCACGGTGAAGGCCGGGGTCACCAGCTGCCGGAGCCGGGTGTGCTCGGGCGGGTCGTAGTCCATCAGGTTGCCGACCAGCTCCCGCGGCCGGAAGATCCCTTCCCCGCCGATCCCGTCCCGCCGGTCCCAGCGGCGCCGGGTGCTGAACCTCCGATGATCGCCCATGACCTGCCGGACGACGGCGTACCCGGTGGCCATCCAGGTCGTCACGGCGTCCGCGCCGGATCCGACGGTGACCTTCGTCAGCTGTCCGGCGGCACGCAGCTCGTCCGCCGGGTCGAGGCCCTGCCGTCTGATGTGGACCGGGCGCGGGTCGTCACCACTCAAGCCGCTCAAGGGAAAGCTCCTCCATCGATTTCTCCGCCGGTGCGGGCGCTACCAGTCGAGCAGCAGGGCTTTCACGTCGAACGGCGGCGGTCCCAGCTTGATTTCGCGCTCCGGCTCGGCCAGCCGCAGGGTGGGAAAGCGGTGCGTCAGCGCTTCGACCGCCGTCCGGAACACCATCTCGGCCAGCGGACGGCCGAGGCAGTGGTGGATGCCGTGCCCGAACGCGACGTGCGCCGGCCGTTCCCGGGTGATGTCGAACGCGTCCTCCGGGTCCGGGAAGTGCGGCCGGTTCGCGGCCAGCAAGGAGGGGGTGACGGTGTCGCCCGCCTTGATGGGGCAGGTGCCGATGCGCACGTCCTCCAGCGCGATGCGCGGGGTGGTCTTCTCGTCGCTGGTGAGGTACCGGATCACCTCTTCCAGCCAGCCCGGGACGGTGTCCGGCTTGTCCCGCAGCACCGCGAACTGCTCCGGGTGCTCGACCACCAGCCACGCGGCCGCCGCGAGGAACCGGGCCATCTGGTCCCCGCCCGCCCCCATGATGAACGCGGCCACCCCCGCCAGCTCGGCGTCGGTGATCTCGTCGCCGTGCTCGCGCACCACGACGCCGAACAGGTCGTCGCCGGGATCGCGGCGCGTGCGGGCCACGACCTGCTCGATGTAGGTCATGTACCGGTTCCCGGCCGCCACGCGCCGCTTACCGGACCGCTCGGACCGGCTGGCGTGCAGGGCACGCGACAGATCCACCTGGTCGTCCCGGGGGATGCCGAGGAAGTCGCAGGTGACCGTCGTCGCCACCGCCCAGCCGAAGTGCGGGACGAAGTCCACCGGGCCGCCCATGGCCTCGATGTCGTCCAGTGCGGCCTCGACGGTCTGCTCGACCTGCGGCCGGAACCGCTCCATCCGCCGGATCGCGAACGGGGAGACCACCATCCGCCGCAGGCGCGTGTGCTCCGGCGGGTCGTACTGGGTGAGGAAGCCCGGCCACGTGAATCCGGCGGCGGTCCCGCCGTAGATCAGCTTGGCGCTGAACTTGTCCGAGCCGAGCACCTGCCGGACCTCGTCGTAGCCGGTGGCGAGCCACGCGGTCCGGCCTTCGGGGGCGTCCTCGACGCCCAGCACGGTCAAGGGGCCCTGTTCCATCAGGGCGTGGAGCTGCGGTACCGGGTCGAACCCGTCCCGCCAGTGGATCTCCGAACCCCGGCCGACGTTGATCTCCTCGAACGTACCCCGGAAGACGTCGTTCTCCTCGAGCACTGCACAGGTCCTTTCGCCTCCGGCCGGCGGATGCGGACCGGGTGGTCGCGGACGGCCGGACGAGCGCGGGGCTCGTCCAACCGTCCGCGTTGAGCGGCTGGACGCCTCAGGCGCCGGCTTCCCGGACGAGGCTCTTCGGCCGGAGGTCCGTCCAGTTCTCCTCGACGTAGGCGAGGCACTCCTGACGGCCGGCTTCGCCGTGGACCCGGGTCCAGCCGGCGGGCACCTCCGCGAAGGCCGGCCAGAGGGAGTGCTGGCCCTCGTCGTTGACGAGCACGAAAAAGGAACCGTCTTCGTTGTCGAACGGGTTGGTCATCGTTGTGTCCTTTCACTTTCCGGCCGGGACCGGAGTTTTTCGGCGACGACGGCGCCGATCCGGGCCAGCGCCGCGGGTTGCACCATGTCGTAGTGGTTGGTCGGGATCTCGTGGGGCTCGATGGTGCCGGTGGTGTAGTCCTGCCAGCTGGCCACCGCCACCGGGACGGGCAGGTGCGCGGGACGGTCGACCGTGGCGACGAAGAGCAGGATGTCGCCGGCGAAGGGCGACGCGGTGTGGCGCGGCCCGACCTCCCACAGGTTGCGCATGACCGCTTCCAGGCGTGCCCTGGCGGCCGCGCCCTTGACCAGCTGGCCCGCGAGCTCCAGGTCCCGCCGGTTCCGCTGTTCCATGGCTTCTTCGTCGCGCGCGGCCTCTTCGCTCGCGGTGCCGGTCGCTTTCCGTCCCATGTAGACGGGATAGGCGTCGAGCAGGGCGAGCAAGCCGACCTCCTCTCCGTCCGCCTCGAGCAGTGCGGCCATCGCCTGCGCGATCCTGCCGCCCAGCGACCAGCCGAGGAAGTGGTAAGGCCCGGACGGCTGGACGGCCCGGATCTGCGCGAGGTAGTCGGCGGCCATTTCCTCCACGCTGCCGGGCAGGGGCTCGGTGCGGGCCAGGCCGCGCGCCTGCACGCCGTAGACCGGCTGGTTCGCCGGGAGGTGCCGCAGCAGCGGCTCGTAGTTCCAGCTGAGGCCACCGCTCGCGTGGACGCAGAACAGCGGCGGACGGTCGCCGCCGGCGCGCAGCGGCAGCAGGATCTCGTAGTCGCCCGTCTTCACCGAAGCACTCGCCCGCCGCCGCTCGCCCACGACGACCAGGGTCTTGGCGGCGGTCTTCCGGGCGAGCAGGCCGGTGCGCAGCATCCGGTGCCCCGGTTCCCCGAACGGGCAGGGCTCGGCCGGCCCGGCCTCCCCCGCGTCCACCGCCGCACCGGTGAGGTAGAGATCGCCGACGGCGCCGGGCGCGACGGGACGCAGCTCCTCGTCGAGCAGAAGCGCCCCGAGCGGGCCCGCCCCGGCCAGGCTCGCGGCCACCGGCGGCACGGCACCGGACCACCGCGCCGGGGCGATCGGCGGACGGCCGCGTTCGGCGTCGTCGAGGAAGACGTCGAGCTCACCGATCCGCCGCCCGGGATCCTCCGCGACCTGTTCCAGGACGCGGACCAGCCGCCGCGCCACCGATTCCGCCGTGGCTTCGTCGAACAGGTCGGTGGCGTAACGGAGAGTGCCTTCGATGCCGGCCTCGTTGTCGTCGTCGTCCCGGCGTTCGGCGAGCTTGAACGCGAAATCCAGCTCCATGGCCTCGGCTCCGCCCGGCTCGAGGCCGGTGCGCAGTGCGGGCAGTTCCGTCGCGTCCCACGTCGCGAGGTCCTCGTCCAGCACTTCCAGCCCGACCTGGAACACCGGGTGGCGGGACAGCGAAGCGGGCAGGCCGAGCAGCTCGGCGATCCGCTCGAACGGCACGTCCAGGTGCTCCTGCGCGGCCTGGGCCGCCTCCCGCACCCGGGTGACGACCTCCAGGAAGGTCGGGTCGCCCGAAAGGTCCGTGCGCACGGCGACCGGCCGCGCGAACGGCCCGATCATCGGCTCGAGGTCGATGAGCTCCTCGTCCCGGGGCAGCGTCGTGCCGATCACCAGATCGTCGCCCGCACCGAGCTTGGCCAGCAGCACGGCGAGCGCGGCGTGCACGACCTCGAGTGCGTCCGCCCCGTCCACCGCCGCCATCAGGCGGGCGTGCGGGCCGGCGGCCAGCCGCACCGGGACGGCTTCGGTCCGCCGGGAGGGGATCACCGGCCGGGGGCGGTCCACCGGGAGCACCGTCTCCCCCTCGATGCCCGCCAGGTTGTCCCGCCAGAACACCACCTGTTCGTCGACCAGGCTGCCCGGCTCGCCCTCGGCTTCCAGCAGCCGCTGCTCCCAGACCGCGTAGTCGGCGAACTGCAGGGCCAGCGGCGCACGCTCCGGGACCCGGCCCTCCCGCCGCGCGCCGTAGGCGGCCGCCAGGTCGCGGAAGAACACGTCCAGCGAGTCGTCGTCGGCGAGGATCCGGTGCACCCGCAGGTGCAGCACATGCTCCTTTTCGGACAGTCCGAAAAGGTCACAGCGCCACGGCAGCTCCCGGGTCAGGTCGAAGACCCGCCGCTGCCCGAGCAACCCGGGCAGCTCCTCCTCGGTGGCCGGCACGGGAGCCAGCTCGATCGCCACGGCGTCCTGGATGTGCTGGCGCACGCTGTGGGCGTCGCCGGGGAAGGTCGTGCGGAGGATCTCGTGCCGGGCCGCGACGTCGCCGAGCGCTGCGGCCAGCGCGGGCACGTCCAGCCGGCCACGCAGGCGCAGGGCCACCGAGATGTGCAGACCGGCCGTGTCCTCCCCGGGGCCGGCCAGCAGCCAGGCGCGCAGCTGCCGGGCGGTGAGGGGCACCCGGTCCGGCCGCGGGACGGCTTCCAGTGCGGGGCGCGACTTCGCGGCGAGCGCCCGGGCGACCCCCGCGGGGGTCGGCGAGGAGAACAGCTGCCGGATGGGCAGGTCGGCGCCGAGCTCCTCGCGGATCCGCGCGATGAGCCGCATGGCCAGCGCCGAGCTCCCGCCGAGGTCGTGGAAGGCGTCGTCGACGCCCACCCGCTCGACGCCGAGGATTTCGGAGAACAGCGCGCACAGCACCTTTTCGGTCTCGCTCGCCGGTGCTTTCTCCGACGCGCTCCCCGTGAGGTCCGGGGCGGGCAGGGCCCGGCGGTCCACCTTGCCGTTGGGGGTGACCGGGAGACCGGGCAGCGCGACGACGGCCACCGGAACCATGTACGCGGGCAGGACGAGGCCCAGCTGCCGCCGGATCTCCTCCGGTCCCGCGTCCCCGCCGTCGGAGACGAAGTAGCCGACCAGGCGCTTCTCCCCCGGCTGGTCCTCCCGGGCCAGGACGACGGCCTCGACCACCCCCGGCTGGGCCGCCAGCGCGGCCTCCACCTCGCCCAGTTCCACGCGGTAGCCGCGGATCTTCACCTGGTCGTCGGCGCGGCCGAGGAACACCACCTCGCCGTCGGGGGTCCAGCGCGCCAGGTCGCCGGTGCGGTACATGCGTTCGCCGTCGAGGAACGGGCACGCCACGAACCGCTCGGACGTCAGGCCCGGGCTGTCGAGGTACCCGCGCGCCAGCCCGGTGCCCGCGATGTACAGCTCGCCGGTCACGCCCGGCGGGACCGGGCGCAGGAAGGCGTCGAGGAGGTGGATCCGGCGGTTCGTCATGGGCCGCCCGATCGGCAGCTCCCGGCCGATCACCTCGCCCGGTTCGATCGGCTTCCACGTCGCGCACAGAGTGGTTTCGGTCGGCCCGTAGGTGTTCCGCACCCGCAGGTCCGGCTGGGCCCGCCGCAGGTTCTCCACGGACTGCGCGGGAACCACGTCCCCGCCGGTCCCGATCTCGGTCAGGCCCGCGAAGCACTCCGGAGAGGTTTCCGCCAGGGCCCGGAAGCTGCCGGCGGTGAGGTGGACGGCGGTCGCACCCCGTTCGACGGCCTGGCGGACCCCGCCCGCGTCCAGCACTCCCGGCTCGGTGAGCAGGACCCGGCCACCCGTGACGAGCGGCACCCACATCGCGTAGAGCGAGGGGTCGAAGACGTGCGTCGCGTGCATCAGCACGCCGTCGCCCGGCCCGAGCTGCCAGCCGGCGTCGCCGGCCAGACCGGCCACGGCCCGGTGCGGGATGCCCACGCCCTTCGGGAGGCCCGTGGACCCCGAGGTGTACATCACGTACGCCAGGTCGGCGCCGTGCGGCAGGCTCTCCGGCGGCGTGTCGGCGCAGCCGGCGACGGCCGCCCGGGTCTCCGGCGCGTCGAGGACGATCGCGTCTTCCGGCGCGGCCGCCCGGGTGTCCCCGGTGCAGACGACGGCCGAAACCCCGGAGTTCTCGAAGATGAACGCGATCCGTTCGGCCGGGTACTCGACGTCCACCGGGACGTAGGCGGCGCCGGCCTTCCAGATCGCCAGGAACGCGATCAGCAGCTCCGGCGACCGCTGCATGGCCACGCCGACGCGGTCACCCCGGCCGACCCCGTTCGCGGCCAGGTGGGCCGCCAGCCGGTTCGACGCCCGGTCGACCTCGGCGTAGGTCAGGTCCGCACCGGCCGCGTCGGTGATCGCGACCGCGCCGGGCGCCTCGGCCACGCGCCGCGCGAACAGCTCGACCACGGATTCCCCGGGCACCGGGCCCGCGGTCGCGTTGAACTCGTCCACCACCAGGGCCCGCTCGGTCTCGCTCAGCAGCGTCAGCCGGCCGGCGAGGACGTCGGGCTCGGCGACCAGCTGCGCCAGCACGCGGGCCAGCGCGCCCACGACCGATTCGGCGACCGCCCGGTCGAAGAGCCCCCGGTCGTAGTCGAGGATGAGCGGCATCTGCTCGCCGGGTCCGGTGATCAGCGTGAACGGGTAGTGCGAGGAGTTGCGCCCGCGCTTCACCGGGATCAGGCTCAGGCCGCCGTCCGGTGCCCGGCCGAGTCCCTTGCGGGGGAAGTTCTCGTAGATGACGAGCGTGTCGAAGACCGCCCCGGGACCGACGACGGCCTGCACGTCCTGCAGCCCGAGGTGCTGGTGGGCCATCAGCGCCGACTGGTCGCGCTGCAGCTCGGCGAACAGCTCGACGGCCCGCCGCCCGCCGTCGAGCCGGACCCGCACCGGCAGGGTGTTGAGCAGCTGGCCGACCATCGCCTCGACCCCGGGCAGCTCGGCGGGCCGCCCCGAAGCGGTCGCGCCGAACACCACCTCGGTCCGGCCCGCGAGCTGCGAAAGCACGACCGCCCAGGCGCCCTGCACCACGGTGTTGAGGGTGAGGTCGTGGCCGCGCGCCAGCCGGGCCAGCGCGTCCGTCAGCTCCGTCGGCAGCTCGACCACCACGGTGTCGATGTCCGGCACGCGGCCCGGATCGGCCGGGGCGACCGTGGTGGGCGTGTCCAGCCCGGCGAACGCCGCCCGCCAGGCCGCCCGGGCCACGTCCTTGTCCTGCCGGCCCAGCCAGGCGAGGTAGTCCCGATAGGACACTGTCGGCGGGAGGCCGGAGGCGTCGCCGCCCGCCGCGTAGATCGCGGCGAGCTCGCGGTGGATGATCGGCATCGACCAGCCGTCGGTCAGCACGTGGTGCAGCGTGTGCACGAGCCGGTGCCGCTCCGGGCCGAGCCGGATCAGGTGCAGTTTCATCAGGGGCGCCGCTTCGATGCGGAGCCGCTCGGCCAGCTCGTCCGCCGCCAGCCGGTCGACCTCGCCGTCGGCGATGTCCTCCGGCAGCCCGGACAGATCCGTTTCCCGCCAAGGGATTTCCGCGTCCCGCGCGATGACCTGCACCATCTGCGCGCCGCTGACGTAGCGGAAACAGGCCCGCAGCGCGGCATGCCGGTCCACCAGCGCCTGCCACGACGCCCTGAGCCGCCCGGCGTCCAGCGGGCCGTCGATGCCGTACACGGTCTGCACGGTGTAGGTGTCCGGCCCGTCGGCGTCGAGGACGGTGTGGTAGAGCATGCCTTCCTGCAGCGGCGAAAGCGGCCAGACGTCTTCCACGCTGGAGCGCGGCTTCGCGCGGGTGTCGTCAACGGTCACGATGTGCTCCTTATGGATGGCGGTCATTCGCCGGCCAGCCCGGCCTCGAGCTGGTCCATCTGGTCAGGGGAAAGAGCGACGAGCAGGCCGCCGGCCGGCTCCGGCGCCGGGGCCGGCCCGCCTTCGGCGGGGAGCTCGGTGACGAGCGCCGCCAGCCGCTCCGGCGTCTTTTCTTCGAACACCTGCCACGGGGTCAGTTCCAGCCCGTTGCGACGGGCACGGGCCGACAGCTGCATCGAAGTGATCGAGTCGCCGCCGAGCTCGAAGAAGCTGTCGTCGGCGCCCACCCGGTCCAGGCCGAGCACGTCCGCGAACAGCTCGCACAGCTTCGCTTCCATGGGCGTGCGCGGATCCCGCTTGGAGGACATCCCGGCGAAGTCGGGAGCCTGCAGCGCCCGGTGGTCGAGCTTGCCGTTCGGGGTGAGCGGCATCCGGTCCAGCGACACGAACGCCGCGGGCATCATGTACTCCGGCAGGCGTTCGGCCGCCAGCTCGCGCAGCGCGGACGCCAGCCCGCCGTTCCCGGCGGCGCCCTCGGCCGACGGCACGACGTACGCCACCAGCTGCTTGTCGCCCGGCCCGTCCCGGCGGACGCCGACCGCCACCTGGGCGACCCCCGGGTGTTCGGCGAGCACGGCCTCGATCTCGGCCGGCTCGACCCGGTAGCCGCGCACCTTGACCTGCGCGTCGACCCGGCCCGCGAAGAGCAGCTGGCCGTCGGCGGTCCAGCGGAACCGGTCGCCGGATCGGTACATCCGCTCGCCGGGGGCGAACGGGCTGGCGACGAACCGTTCCGCCGTCAGGCCCGGGCGCCCGAGGTAGCCGCGGGCCAGCCCGACGCCGGTGATGTAGAGCTCGCCGACCACGCCCGGCGGCACCGGCTGCAGGAAGGCGTCGAGCACGTAGTGCCGCACGTTGTGGATCGGGCCGCCGAGCGGGACCTGGTCGTGTCCCGGGGAAAGCGGGGCACTCATCGTCGAGCAGATGGTCGTCTCCGTCGGCCCGTAGGCCTGGATCACCCGGCGGCCCGGCGACCAGCGGTCCACCAGCGCCGCCGGGAGGGCCTCGCCGCCCGTCAGCACGGTTTCCAGCGTGGCGGGCAGGTCGTCCTCGCTCGCCAGCACGCTCGGCGACACGGTCAGGTGGGTGATCCCCGCCCGGCGGATCGCGTCGCCCAGCGTGACCCGGGGCGGCATGTTCGCCGCGTCCGGCAGGACCAGGGTCGCGCCGGCCAGCAGGGACATGTACAGCTCGGAGACGATGGCGTCGAACCCGATCGCGGACAGCTGCAGGATCCGCGAGGACGACGTCACGGCCATCCGCTCGATGTGCGCGTACCCCAGGTTGGCGAGCCCGGAGTGGGTGACCAGCACGCCCTTGGGCACCCCGGTCGACCCCGACGTGTAGATCACGTACGCCGCGTCTTCCGGGGCCACCGCCGGCAGGACGGCCCCCGGATCGGCGGCGGGCAGGTCGTCCAGCACCAGTACCGTCCCCGCGAACCCCGCGGGCACGACCGCGCGGGTCGCCTCGGTGCACACCAGCACCTGCGGCGCCGAGTCGGCCAGCATGAACTCGACGCGCTCGGCGGGGTAGCCGGGGTCGACCGGCACGAACGCCCCGCCGGCGAACGTGACCGCCATCAGCGTCACCGCCAGCTCCGCCGAACGCCCGACGACGACGCCCACCCGGGTCTCCCGCCGGACACCCGAGCCCACGAGCAGCCGGGCCAGCGTCTCGACCTCGTCCAGCAACCCCGCGTACGACAGGCTCCGCGCCGCGTCCTCCACCGCCACGGCGTCCGGCGCCCGCTCCGCCTGGGCGCGGACCAGGGCCGGCAGCGTCTCCGCCGCGAGCGGCACGTCGGTCCGGTTCCACTCGTCGACCACCAGCCGGCGCTGCTCCGGGCCGATCAGGCCGACCCGCCCCACCACCGTCCGCGGCTCGGCCACGACCTGCTCCACCGCGCGGAGGATCGCCGCGACCAGCTCCTCGACCCGGCTGCGGCCGAACGCGTCCGGACGGTAGATGCACTCGCCGCGGACGCCGTCCGCCGCGGACACGCGCATGGACAGCGGGTAGTGCCCGGTGTCGTTCGGGACCGCCGCCGGGCGCATGACGAGCGCGCCCGGGTCGTCGGACGGGCGCAGCGGGAGCGGCGGGTTCTCGAACACCACGATCGTGTCGAACGCCGCGCCCGGACCGACGAGCTGGTTGAGCTCGGCCAGCCCGATGTGCTGGTGCGCCATCATCGCGACCTGGCGCTCCTGCAGGTCCCGCAGCATGTCGACGAACGGTTCGGCGCCGTTCAGCCGGGCCCGGACCGGCAGCATGTTCATGAACAGGCCGACGGCGGACTCCACCCCGGGGATCTCGGGCGGGCGCCCGGCCACGGTGGCCCCGAAGACGACGTCGCCGCGTCCGGTCAGCCGGGCCAGCAGCAGCGCCCAGATGCCCTGGAAGAGCGTGTTCACCGTCACGCCGTGCCGGCGGGTGAACTCCACCAGTGCGCGGCTCGGCCCCTCGGCGAGCCCGAACTGGACGCGCTCGGGCTCGATCGGCGCGGTGATCGTCTCCGGCGGCACGACGTGCGTCGCTTCGTCGAGCCCCGCGAGCTCGGTCCGCCACGCCTCCCGGGCGGCCGCCTTGTCCTGGCGGGCGAGCCAGGCGAGGTAGTCGCGGTAGGACGTCGCGGCGGGCAGCGCCCGGCCGTCGCCGCCGGCTTCGTAGGCCGCCAGCACGTCGACGATGAACAGCGGCAGCGACCAGCCGTCGGCCGCGATGTGGTGCGACGTCATGGCCAGCCGGTGCCGTCGTTCGCCGAGGCGGACCAGGTGCAGGCGCAGCAGCGGTGCCCGGGTCAGGTCGAACCGGTCGGCGTGCATCCGCGCGGCGATCCGGTCGAACTCCGCCAGCGCCTCGTCCTCGGGCAGCCCGGACAGGTCGGTCTCCAGCCAGGGCAGCGTGACTTCGCGGCCGATCGCCTGCACGGCCGCGCCGGACCCGAGCTGGTGGAAGCTCGCCCGCAGGGCGGGGTGCCGGTCGAGGAGGACCTGCCAGGACGCGCGCAGGCGGGCGACGTCCAGCGGGCCGTCGATGGCGAGGGTCCGCATGCTCGCGTAGACGTCCGGGCCGCGCTCGTCGGCCGCGTGGAACAGCAGGCCTTCCTGGAGCGGGGACAGCGGCCAGATGTCGAGCAGGTCCGGCACGGCGGCCTCGACCTCCGTGACATCCCGCTGCGCCAGCGGGATGAGCGGGAAGTCGGCGGGCGTGTGCCCCCCGGCACCGCCGCCGGCGTGGGCGGCGAGCCCGGCCAGCAGGTCCAGCCAGGCCTTCCCGAGCGCCTCCGCCCCGGCTTCGTCCAGCAGGCGTCCGGCCCAGGTCACGGTCACGGTCAGCTCGGGTCCGCCGTCGGCGTCCAGCACGGCCGCGTCGACCTCCACGACGTGCCGGAGCGCCAGGTCCGGCTCGGCCGCCCCGCCGATGGTCCCCACCAGCTGCCACGGCCGCGCGTCACCTTCGGACCGGGCCGGGAAGCGGCCGAGGTAGTTGAACCCGATCTCCGCCTTCGGCAGTGCCGCCAGGACCGGCCCGGTTCCGGCGTCGAGGTACCGCAGCATCCCGTAGCCGAGCCCGCCGTCGGCCACGGCTCGCACGTTTTCCTTGACCTGCTTCAGCAACCGGCCGGCCGCGTCGCCACCGGCGATCGCTTCGGCCGGGTCGATCCCCGTGACGTCCAGCCGGAGCGGGTGGATGGCGGTGAACCAGCCGACCGTCCGCGAAAGGTCCAGCCCGTCGATGTCCTGACGGCCGTGCCCTTCGACGTCCACCACCACGGCGGTGCCGCCGCGCCAGGCGGCCACCGCGCCGGCGAGGGTGGCCAGCAGCACCTCGTGGACACCGCAGTGGAAGGCCGAGGTGGCCTTTTCCACGAGCACGGCCGCCTGCTCCCGCGGCAGGGTCCAGGACTTGCGCCCCGCCGTCTCGACGGTGTCCCGCGCGGGGTCCAGCTCGCCCAGCCGCGACGGCGCGCCCTCGAGGATCCCCGTCCACGACGGAAGTTCCGCGGTCCGGATCGCCGCCTGCTCGGTCAGCGTCCGCGCCCAGCGGCGGAACGAGACGTCCACCGGGTCGAGCGCCGGTTCGCGGCCCGCGGCCACGGCTTCACAGGCCGCCTGCAGGTCCGGCAGCAGGATCCGCCACGACACCACATCGGCCACGAGGTGGTGCGCGGCCACGACGAGCCGGCCCACGCGGCCGGGGCCCGCGTCCACCCACACCACCCGGACCATCACGCCGGCCGTGGGAGCCAGGCGCGCGGCCGCGTCGTGGGCCCAGCGGTCCGTGACCTCGTCCAGGTCACCGGTTCCGAGCTCGATCCGCTCGACCAGCGCCGCCGCGTCCACCGCTCCGCGCTCGGCCACGACCAGCCTCGGCTCCGCTCCGCCGTCCTGGACGATCCGGCTCCGCAGCAGGTCGTGCGTGTCGAGCACCGCCGCCAAGCCGGCCACCAGCGCGTCCACCGACAGATCGGCGGGCGCCCCGGCGATCACCCACTGCGCCAGCGCGCCCCGGGTGAGCGCACCGGGATCCCGTTCGAGCAGGGCCCGTACCACCGGTGTCCACGGAACCTCGCCGACGCCGTCGTCGGCGCTCGGCCGCCCCGGCCCGCCGAGCTCGGCGACGGCCGCGATCCCGGCGGGTGTCTTCTGCTCGAAGACGTGCTTCGCGCCGAAGACGACGTCTTCGCGTCGCGCCCTTGCGGCCAGCCGCATCGAGAGGATCGAGTCGCCGCCCAGTTCGAAGAAACTGTCGTCGGCGCCGACCCGGTCCACGCCGAGGATTTCGGCGAACAGCTCGCACACCACCCGCTCGGTCTCGGTGCGCGGCTCGCGCCCGGCCGGTTTCCCGGTGGTCTCCGGGGCGGGCAGGGCCGCGCGGTCGATCTTCCCGTTGAGCGTCAACGGGAAGCTGTCCAGCACGACCACGACCGCGGGCACCATGAAGTCCGGCAGCCGCGCCGCGAGCTGCTCGCGGACCGCGCCGGGATCCCGTCCCGGTCCCGCTTCCGCGGTCACGTACGCGATCAGCCGCTTGTCGCCGGGGCGGTCCTCCCGGGCCACCACGACCGCCTGCGCGACCCCGGGGACCTCGGTCAGCGCGACCTCGATCTCCCCCGGCTCGACGCGGTAGCCGCGGATCTTCACCTGGGCGTCGGCCCGTCCGGCGAACAGCAGCTCGCCTCGGCCGGTCCACCGCGCGAGGTCACCGGTGCGGTACATGCGCTCGCCGGCGGCGAACGGGCTGGCGACGAACCGCTCCGACGTCGAACCGGGATTGCCCAGGTAGCCGTGCGCCAGGCCGGCGCCGGCGAGGTAGAGCTCCCCGGTCACGTTCGGCGCCACCGGCTGGAGGAACGCGTCGAGCACGTACGCCCGCCGTCCGGCCAGCGGGCGGCCGATCGGCAGGACGCCGCCCGTTTCCACGCCCGGCTCGAGGACGAGCCAGGTGGCGCAGAGGGTGATTTCGGTGGGGCCGTAGAGCTGCCGGAACCGGACCTCCGGGCAGGCCGCGCGCATCCGCGCGACCGATGCCAGGGGGACCGCGTCCCCGCCGGTCAGGATCTCCCGCAGCCCGCGGAAGGACTCCGGCGACTCCTCGGCCACGGCCCGGAAAGCGCCCGCGGTCAAGTGCACCGTGGTCACGCCGCCTTCGATCGCTTCCCGCAGCCTCTGTGCGTCGACGGCGCCCGGTTCCGCGACCACCACGCGGGCCCCGCTGACCAGCGGCACCCAGATCTCCACCAGGCACGCGTCGAACGCGTGGGACGCGTGCAGCAGCACGCGATCGCCGGGGCCCTGCGCCCAGCCCGGGTCGCCCGCCAGTGCCGCCACGCTCCCGTGCGGCACCGCGACCCCCTTCGGCACTCCGGTCGACCCGGACGTGTACATCACGTAGGCCACGTCGTCCGCTCCGGCCGTGAACGCCGGTGCCGCGTGCCGCAGGTCCGCTTCCGCCAAGGCGTCGACGACGACCGGCTCGACCTCGTCCGGCACCGCGTCACGGGTCGCCGCCACGCAAATCGCCACCGCGGCGCCGGCGTCGCCCAGCATCCGGGCGATCCGTTCCGCCGGGTAGTCCACGTTCACCGGGACCTGCGCGGCCCCCGCCTTCCAGACCGCGAGGAGGGCGACGAGCAGGTCCGCGCCGCGGTCCAGCACCACGCCGACGCGGTCGCCGCGGCGCACGCCGATCCGGGCCAGGTACCCGGCCAGCCGGTCGGATTCCCGGTCGAGTTCGCCGTAGGACAAGGTGCGTCCGCCGGCCACCACCGCCACCGCCTCCGGCGAGGCGGCGACCTGCCGCCGGAACAACTCCGGCACCGACGACCCGGCGGCCGCTTCGCCGGTCGAGTTCCAGTGCTCCACCACCGACGCACGGGCCGGTTCGCTCGTCACGACCAGGCGGCCCACGGGCCGGGACGGCTCCGCCACCATCCGGTCCAGCACCCGCACGACCTGCCGCGCGACCTCGGCGGCCGTCGTCTCGTCGATCCGGTCGGGCCGGTAGGACACGCGGATCTGCAGGCGCTTCCCGGGAGAGACGCTCATCGTCAGCGGGTAGCTGGTGCCGGCCCGGGTGCGCACCGAGCTGATCGAGACGCCGCCGTCGTCGCCGAGACCGGTGGCGTCGTGCGGGTAGTTCTCGATCATCACGATGGTGTCGAAGATCGCGCCGGTGCCCGCCACCTTCTGGATCTCCGGCAGCCCCAGGTACTGGTGCTCGGTCAGCGCCGACTGGCGCCGCTGCAGGTCCTGGAGCATGTCCAGCACCGGCAGGCCGCCGTCGAGGCGCACGCGGACCGGGATGGTGTTGACGAACATCCCCACCGTCCGCTCGACGTCCGGCACGTCCGCCGGACGACCCGAGGCCACCGTCCCGAACACGACGTCCGTCCGGCCCGCCAGGCGCGCCAGCACCAGCGCCCAGGCGCCCTGCACCAGCGTGCTCACCGTCAAACCGTGACCGCGGGCGAAGTCCGTGAGGGCTCGCGTCGCCGCCTCGGACAGCCGTTCAGCGCAGTCGCCGGGCAGGACCATCGACTTGTCCGCGTCGGCGTCCACCAGGGTCGGTTCGTCCGCTCCGGCGAGCTCCGCCCGCCACGCCGCGCGCGTCGCCGCCTCGTCCTGGCGGGTCAGCCAGGCCAGGTAGTCCCGATAGGACGGTGACGCCGGCAGACCGGCCCCGCCCGCGTAGGCGGCCGACACCTCGCCCAGGACGAGCGGGGTCGACCAGCCGTCCAGGAGGACGTGGTGCGACGTCAGCACGAACCGGTGCCGTCCGGCGCCGAGCCGGATCAGCAGCAGCCGCAGCAGCGGCGCCGCGGTCACGTCGAACCGTTCGGCCTGGTCGGCGGCGAGCAGGCGGTCGACCTCCTCGGCCGCCTCCGCCTCACCGAGGTGCGACAGATCCGCCACCCGCCACCGGAGTCCGGCCTCGGCCGCGACGACCTGCACCGTTTCACCGGACGCCAGCTGGTGGAAGCTCGCGCGCAGCGATTCGTGCCGGGCCACCACCCGGCTCCACGCCGCCCGCAGCCGGTCCGCGTCGAGCGGCCCGTCGAGGTCCAGGATCCGCTGGGTCTGGTAGACGTCGACCCCGTCTTCGTCGAAGGCCCGCTCGAAGAGCATGCCTTCCTGCAGGGGCGACAACGGCCAGATGTCGGTCAGCCCCGGCACCGCGGCCTCCAGCTCCGCGATGTCCCGCTGCGTCAGCTCGGCGAGCTCGAAGTCGGACGGCGTGTGCCCGCCCGCGCCGGGAGTGCCGGCCAGCGCGGCGAAGCCGGTCAGCATGGCCAGCCAGGCCTCGCCGAGCCGCTCCACCGTGGCGGGGTCGAGATCCCGGCTGTCGATGGCGAGCCCCAGCCGGGGTCCGCCCGGCGTGTCCCGGACTTCGGCGCCGGCCTCCACGGCGTGGGCCAGTACGAGGTCCGGACCGCCGCCGAGCGGCCCTTCGCCCAGCTGCCGCCACGCCGTGTCCTCGGGAGCGAGAGCGGCCCGGCCGAGGTAGTTGAACCCGATCCGCGCGGACGGCAGCGCGGCCAGCCGGTCGGCGGTCGCCGGGTTGAGGTGGCGCAGCAGCCCGTAGCCGAGCCCGTCGCCGGGGACGGCGCGGACCTGTTCCTTCACCGCCTTCAGCAGCTGCCCGGCCGCGGCGTGCCCTTCCGCCGCGGCGGAAAGGTCGACCCCGGCGAGGTCGAGGCGGACCGGGTGCACCCGGGTGAACCAGCCCACGGTGCGCAGCAGGTCCTCGCCGCCGACGGCTTCGCGGCCATGGCTTTCCACGTCCACCAGCAGCCCGGCGTCCGTGTCGCGCGAGCGCGCCACCGCACCGGCGAGGGCCGCCAGCAGGACGTCCTGGATCCCGCAGTGGAACGCCCCCGGCAGACGGGCCACCAGGCCGTGCGCCACCGGGCCGGACAGGGTCGCCGACCACGAATGCCGCTGCCCACGGTGCTGGACGGCGCCGGGCGGCCCGAGCTCCGGGTCCGCGCCTTCCAGCAGGGCGGCCCACCGGTCGGCTTCGGCCACGGTGTGCTCGCTGAACGCCTGCTCGGTCAGCCGCCGGGCCCACTGCCGGAACGACGTCGCCGCGGGTTCGAGGGCCGGCGCCCGGCCGGCGACCACCTCGTCGTAGGCCGCGCGCAGGTCCGGCAGCAGGATTCCCCACGAGATCGCGTCGACCGACAGGTGGTGTGCCACCCACGTCAGCCGGCCCGGCTCGGCGGCCCCGGCGTCGACCCACACGGCCTGCACCATGATTCCCGCCGACGGGTCCAGCCTGCGCGCCGCCGTCCCGGCCTCGCGCTCGGCGATCTCGTCGAGGTTCCCGCTCCCGGCCGCCACCCGCGTGAAGAGGCCGGCCGCGGCCACCGCGCCGCGCTCGGCCACGACCAGCCGTCCGCCGGGCTCCACCCGCGCCCGCAGCACGTCGTGCACGTCCAGCACCGCCTGCAGGGCGGTCACCAGCGCGTCCGGGTCCAGGCCCGCCGGCGTGACGACGACTCTCGCCTGCGCGAAGCCGGGGCGCGCAGCCTCGTCCCCGAGCGCGCGCATCACCGGCGTCCACGGGATCTCTCCCACACCACTGTCCACTTCGGAGCGAGTCCGGTCCGCCGCCGGCGGCTCGCCGGCCAGCGCCGCCAGGCGCCCGGGGGTCCGGTGCTCGAAGACCTGGCGCGGCGACAGGGAAATCCCTTCGCGCCGCGCCCGGGCGGCCACCTGCATCGACGAGATCGAGTCACCGCCCAGCTCGAAGAAGCTGTCGTCGACCCCGACGCGGTCCACGCCGAGGACTTCGGCGAACACTCCACAAAGGACTCGCTCGGCTTCGGTGGCCGGCTCCCGGCCCGCCGCCTTCCCGGCGAAGTCCGGTTCGGGCAGGGCCTGCCGGTCCACCTTCCCGTTGACCGTCAACGGCAGCTCGTCCAGCACGAGCACCGCGGCCGGGACCATGAACTCGGGCAGCGTCTCGGTCAGCCGCGCGCGCAGCCCCGCCGGGTCGGCGTCCTGCCCCGCTTCGGCGACCACGTAACCGATCAGGTGCCCGTCCCGGGCGGACACCACGGCCTGGCCGACCCCCGGCAGGCCGGCGAGCGCCACCTCGACCTCGCCGGGCTCCACCCGGTAGCCGCGGATCTTCACCTGGTCGTCGGCCCGCCCGGCGAACACCAGCGTGCCTTCGTCCGTCCAGGAGGCCAGGTCCCCGGTCCGGTACATCCGCCCGGCGGCGGCGAACGGATCGGCGACGAACCGCTCGGCCGTGAGCGCCGGACGCGCGAGATAGCCCTGCGCCACCCCGGCTCCGGCGACGTACAGCTCGCCCGCCACGCCCGGGGGCACGGGGCGCAGGAACGCGTCCAGGACGTAGACCCGCCGCCCGGCGAGCGGACGGCCGATCGGCAGCACCGAGCCCGTCCCGTCGCCGGGTTCGAGCAGCCACCACGTCGCGCACAGGGTGCTCTCCGTCGGCCCGTAGAGGTGCCGCACCCGCACGTCCGGGCACGCCCGCCGCACCCGCTCCACCGCGGCCAAGGGCACCGCGTCCCCGCCGGTCAGCACCTCGCGCAGGCCGGCGACCGACTCCGGTGCCTCCTCGGCCAGCACCCGGAAGGCTCCCGCGGTCAGGTGGGCGGCGGTGACCCCGTCCGCCACGTGAGCGGCCAGCGCCGCGCCGTCCACCGCACCCGATCCGGCGAGCACCACCCGGGCACCCGACACCAGCGGCACCCACAGCTCGAACAGGGAGATGTCGAACGCGTGCGAGGCGTGCATCAGCACGGCGTCGCCGGGGCCGACGTCCCAGCCCGGCTCCCCGACGAGCGCCGCGACATTGCCGTGCGAGACCGCGACGCCCTTCGGCGTTCCCGTCGACCCCGACGTGTACATCACGTAGGCGACTTGATCGGCTTTCGCGCCCACCGAAAGGCGAGCGCACTCCGCCACCGCCTGCCGGGTCCGCGGGTCGTCGAGGACGATCGGCTCGAGGCCGCCGTCCAGCACGGCGTCCCGGTAGGCCTCCGCGCACACCACCGCCGCCGGTTCCGCGTCCGCCAGCATGAACTTCACGCGTTCCGCCGGGTAGGCGGGATCCACCGGGACATACGCCGCGCCCGCGTGCCACACCGCCAGCAACGTCACGATCAGCTCGGGCGACCGGTCCATCACCACGGCGACCCGGTCCCCGTGCCGGACGCCCCGGCCGCTCAGGTGACCGGCGAGCTTCTCCGCGCGCTCGGCCAGCTCGCCGTACGACAGCGTCCGATCGCCGTCGACGACCGCCACCTCGTCGCGGCGGCGCTCCACCTGGCTGCGGAAGAGGTCCGGAGCCGAGCGGGCGGGCGCGGCGGCGCCCGCCGCTCCCCATTCCGCCACCCGGGCCCGTTCGGCCGCGCTCGTCACTTCGACGTCGGCCACGGTGAGGTCACCCGCCGCCGTCAGCCGGCGCAGCACCCCGGTGAACCGCTCGACGACGGCCAGCGCGGCCGCCCGGTCGAACAGCTCCGGCAGGTAGTCGAGCTTGAGGAGCATCGACTCGCCGGGCACCGCGACCAGCGTGAGCGGGTAGTGGGCCGCTTCCCGGCCCTGGTTCACCCGGATGCCGAAGGGGCCGGCGGAGTCCTTCCCGCCGGCTTCGCGCTGGAACTTCTCGAAGACGAGCAGGGTGTCGAAGATCGCGCCGGAACCGGCCGCCTGCTGGATGTCGGCCAGCCCCACGAACCGGTCCGGGATGAGCGCTGACTGCCGCTTCTGCACCTCCGCCAGCAGTTCGACGACCGGCGTCGAGCCGTTCAGCCGCACGCGGACCGGGACGGTGTTGAGGAACAGCCCCACCATTCCTTCAATGCCGGGCAGATCCGGCGGACGCGCCGACACCACCGCCCCGAACACCACGTCGGTCCGGCCGGCCAGCTGCGCCAGCACCAGCGCCCACGCGCCCTGCACCACCGTGTTCAGCGTCAGCCCGTGGCCACGGGCCAGTCCGGCCAGCGATCGCGAGAGGTCCGCCGGCAGCGTGACCTCGACGCTTTCCGGCACGCCGGGCGCCCGCCCCGGATCGGCGGGCGCCACCAGCGTCGGCTCCCCGGCGTCGCCCAGCTCCGCCACCCACGCCGAGAGCGCCCTGTCCTTGTCCTGCCGGCTCAGCCACGCGAGGTATTCCCGGTACGGCGTCACCGCCGGCAGGTCGAGCGGGCCGCCGTCGGCGGCGTACAGCGACGAAAGCTCGTCGAGCACGACGGGCATCGACCAGCCGTCCATGATCGTGTGGTGGCAGGTCACCACGAGACGGTGGCTCTCGGCGGCGAGACGGATCAGGGTCAGCCGCAGCAACGGCGCCTGCGCGAGGTCGAACCGCTTCGTCCGGTCCTCTTCGGACAGTTCCCGCACGGCCTCCCCGGGGTCCTCGAGGTGCGACAGGTCGGCCTCACGCCACGGCAGGTCCACTTCCCTGGCGATGATCTGCACCGTCTCGCCCGACTTGCGCTGCCGGAAGCAGGCCCGGAGCGGGGCGTGCCGGGTCAGCAGCGCTTCCCACGCCGCGCGCAGCCTGGCCGCGTCCACGGGCCCGTCCAGGTCCAGGACCCAATGGCCGGTGTAGACGTCGTGCCCTTCGTCGTCGTAGACCGCGTGGAAGAGCAACCCTGCCTGCAGCGGCGACAGCGGCAGGATTTCCTCGATCCGCGACTGAGCCATTGAAATCTCCTCGATCAGCGAAAGGCTTGAAGTTCGTCGCCGAAGCGGCCGAAGCCGGACACGACTTGATTTCCCCCGGAACAATCATCCTTCTGCCGGACCGGCCGGGACAACATGTCCAATGCCGGCGGTCACCGGGTCTCGAACTCGGCTTCGAATTCCTCGATTTCGTCCTGGTCCAATTCGAGGAGGTCGACGCCGGAAGTGTCCTGGCCGTCGGCGGCGGGCTCGTCCGTTCCCCGTTCGACGACCAGCGCGATTCCCGCCGGCGTCCGGTGCTCGAACACCTCCGTCGTGCCGAAGACGATTCCGTGGCGGTGGGCCCGTGCGGCCAATTGCATCGACGTGATCGAGTCGCCGCCCAGTTCGAAGAAATTGTCGTCGGCACCGACCCGCTCGACTCCGAGCACTTCGGCGAAGAGCGCGCACAGCGCCCGCTCGGTCTCCGTGGCCGGCTCCCGGCCGGAAGCGTTTCCGGCGTAGCCGGGGTCGGGCAGCGCCGCCCGGTCGACCTTCCCGTTCGCCGTCACCGGCAGGGCCGCCAGCGCGACCACCGCCGCCGGCACCAGGTAGTCCGGCAGGATCTCGCCCAGCCGCTCGCGCAGCCGCGCCGGGTCCACGTCCTCCCCCGACACGACGTAACCGACCAGCCGTCCCTCCCGGGCCACCACCACCGCCTGGTCCACGCCGGGCTGCCGCGCCAGCACGGCCTCGACCTCACCCGGTTCCACGCGGTAGCCCCGGATCTTGACCTGGTCGTCGGCCCGCCCGGCGAACAGCAGCTCACCCCCGGCGGTCCAGCAGGCCACGTCGCCGGTCCGGTACATCCGCTCGCCGGGGGCGAACGGATCGGCGACGAACCGCTCCGCCGTCGACGCCGCGCGGCCCAGGTAGCCACGGGCCAGCCCCGGGCCAGCGATGTACAGGTCGCCCGCGACGCCCGGGGGCAACGGGCGCAGGAAGACGTCCAGCACGTACAGCCTGCGGCCCGGCAGCGGACGGCCGATCGGCAGCACCGCGCCGAGCGCGCCGCCCGGTTCGAGCACGTGCCACGTCGCGCACAGCGTCGCTTCCGTCGGGCCGTACAGGTGCCGGATCCGCACCCGGGGACAGACCTTCCGCACCCGCTCCACCGCGGCCGCCGGCACGACGTCACCGCCGGTCAGCACCTCGAACAACCCGGCGAACGACTCCGGCGACTCCTCCGCCACCGCACGGAAACTGCCCGCGGTCAGATGCGCCCGCGTCACCCCGGCCGCGACCGCCTCCCGCAGCCGCCGGGCGTCCACCGGCCCCGGCTCGGCCACCACCACGCAGGCACCCGACACCAGCGGCACCCAGATCTCGAACAGGGACGCGTCGAACGCGTGCGGCGCGTGCATCAGGACCACTTCGCCGGACCCCATCGCCCAGCCGGAGCTCCCCACCAGCTCCGCGACGCTCCCGTGCGGCACCGCCACGCCCTTCGGGGTGCCCGTCGAACCGGACGTGTACATCACGTACGCCAGGTCGTCCGGCCCGACCGGGACGGGCGGCACCGCGTCCCCGACGACGTCGTCCACGACGATCCGCTCGTGGTGCGACGGCACCACACCCGAGGTCTCCGCCGCGCACACCACGGCCGCCACCGCGGCGTCGGCCAGCACGAACGCCACCCGGTCCGCCGGGTTGCCCGCGGCGACCGGCACGAACGCCGCTCCGGCCTTCCACACGCCGAGCCAGGCCGCGAGCACCTCGGGCGACCGCTCCAGCACCACGCCGACGCGGTCGCCGCGCCGCACGCCCCGCCGGATCAGCGCCCCGGCCAGCCGGCCGGACCACTCGTCGAGCTCCTCGAACGACCAGACCCGGTCCCCGGCCCGCACCGCCGCCGCCCGGGGCGTCCGGTCCACCTGGCGGCGGAACAGCTCCACCGCCGAGGCGGCGCCCAGGGCGTCGCCGGTTTCGTTCCACCGCCCGACGACCAGCTCACGCTCGGCGTCGTCCACCACGTCCAGCCGGCCCACCGCCGTCCCCGGCTCCGCGATCATCCGCTCCAGCACGCGGGCGAGCCGGGGCAGGATCGCCTCGGCGACCCGGGCGTCGACCGTCTCCGGCTGGTACTGCAGCTGGGTGTACAGGCTTTCCCCGGGCAGGACGCCCAGGCTGATCGCGTACGGCGACGCCTGGTGGAACTCGTGCAGGGTCAGGCCGAGGCCACCCGGGGAGCCCGCTCCCGCCGCCGGATCGGCGTAGTTCTCGAACACCACGATCGTGTCGAAGTTGGCCCCGCCGATCTTCTGGATCTCCGGCAGGCCGAGGTGGTGGTGCGAAATCAGCTCGGACTGCCGTGCCTGCAGCTCCGTCAGCAGCCGGAGGACCGGCTGCGCGCCGTCCAGCCGCACCCGCACCGGCACGGTGTTGATGAACACGCCCACGACCTGTTCGGCGCCGGGCAGCTCCGCGGGGCGCCCCGAAACCACCGCGCCGAACACCACGTCACGGCGGCGCGTCAGCCGGGCCAGCACCACCGCCCACGCCCCTTGCACCAGCGTGTTCAGCGTCAGCCCGTGCCGCCGGGCGAACTCGGCCAGCGCGGAGGTGAACTCCGGCGAGTGGCGGAAGACCTCCCGGACCGGCCGCCCCGGGGCCCGGCCGGGCGCTTCCCGGACCGCGAGCGCCGAGTTTTCGGCGCCGGCCAGTTCCGCGCGCCACGCCGCACGGGCGGCCTGCTTGTCCTGCCGGCCCAGCCACGCCAGGTAGTCCCCGTAGGAGCCCGCGGACCGCGGCCGGGCGGCGACGCCACCCGCCGCGTAGATCTCGAGGAGGTCCGCCTCGATGACCGCGCGCGACCACCCGTCGATGAGCAGGTGGTGGCTGGTGGTCACCAGGCAGTGCCGGTCCGGGCCCAGCCGGATCAGCACCAGCCGCAGCAGGGGCGGCTTCGCGAGGTCGAACCGCTTGCCGCGCTCCTGTTCCGCGAGCACGCCCGCTTCGGCGAGTGCGTCCTCTTCGGACAGATGGGACAGGTCGCATTCGGTCCACGGCAGCCGCACGTCACGGGGGATGAGTTGGATCGTTTCGCCGGACTTCCGCCGGTGGAAGCACGCGCGGAGCGCCGCGTGCCGGTCGAGGACGGCCTCCCAGGATCTGCGGAACCGGTCCGCGTCCAAGGGCCCGTCGATGATCTGCGACTGCTGGATGACGTGGATGTCGGGCGCCTCGTCGTCCATCGAGGCGTGGTAGAGCATTCCCTCCTGCATCGGGGAAAGCGGCCACACTTCCGCAAGCGCCGATCCAGCTGACTTGGTCGAAGTATTCACGATGCCCGGCCTTCGCTGAGTTCCGCTGCTATTGCTTCGAAGCCCTCGATTTCGTCCTGGTCCAGTTCGACGAGGCCGAAATCGGACGCGGTGTGCCCGCCCGCGGCGGGGTCGTCCGCCTGGCGCGCCAGGCCGGACAACACGTCCAGCCACGCTCGTCCCAGCCGTTCGATCGCGGTTTCGTCGAGCGGGCCGTCCTGCCATTCCGCCATCAGCACCAGCCGCGGCCCGTCCGGCAGATCCCGCACGACGGCGTTGACCTCCAGCGCGTGCGGCAGTCGCGTGCTCGGGTCCACCGCGCCGCCGATGTCCCCGGCCTGCTGCCACGGCCGCACACCGTCGCGGTCGCCGGCGGCGAACCGGCCCATGTAGTTGAACCCGATCCGCGCCGCGGGGCTCGCCGCCAGCACCGGCCCGGTCTCGCTGTTGAGGTGCCGCAGCAACCCGTAGCCGAGCCCGTCGCCGGGCACCGCCCTCGACTGCTCCTTGACCGCCTTCAGGAGGGTCCCGGCCGCCGGGCCGCCGGCCACGGCGTCCGCCAGGTCGATGCCCGTCACGTCCAGCCGCACCGGGTGCGTGCTGGTGAACCAGCCCACCGTCCGGGACAGGTCCATGCCCTCCACCGGATGGCGGCCGTGGCTTTCCACGTCCACCAGCAGCGTGTCCCCGCCGCGCCACCGGGCGACCGCGCCCGCGAGCCCGGCCAGCAGCACCTCGTGCACTCCGCAGTGGAAGACCACCGGAGCCCGCCCGACGAGCACCGACGTCTCCGCCGCCGGCACCGTCCACGACCGCGTGCGCACGCTTCCGGCCGCGACGGCCTCCGGCTGGTCGCCTCGACCGGCGATCGCCTGCCACGCCGCCAGTTCCGCGACCCGGCCGGCCGAGACCGCCCACTCCGCCAGCAGGGCCGCCCACCGCCGGAACGAAACCCCCACGGGCTCCAGCACGGGTTCCCGTCCCGCGGCCACCGCCTCGCACGCCGTCCTCAGGTCCGCCACCAGAACCCGCCAGGACACGCCGTCGACCGCGAGGTGGTGCGCCGCCACCACCAGCCGGCCCACCCGGCCCGGTCCGGCGTCCACCCACACCACCTGAAGCACGCCGGACGGCGGGTCCAGCCGGCTCACCGCCGCTCGCGCCGCCTCCTCCGCGGCTTCGTCCAGCCGGTCGCCGCCCGCCTGCACGCGCGTGACCAGCCCGGCCACGTCGACCGATCCGCGCTCGCCCACCACCAGGCGCCTGCCGCCCGCGCCGTCGACGACCCGTGCCCGCAGCATGTCGTGCGTGTCCACCACCGCGGCGAGCCCGGACCGCAACGCCTCCCCGGTCAGGTCCGCGGGCGCGCCCACCACCACCCACTGCGCGAACCCCGGCGCCGCGACGGCGTCGCCGAACATCCGCATCACCGGCGTCAGCACGACCTCGCCCACGCCGTCGGCCGCCGCGGCCGGGTCACGCCGCGGCAGCGACGACTCCGCTGCCAGCAGGGCGATCCGCTCCGGTGTCTTCCCGTCGAAGACGTCCGCCGCGGTGAACGTCAGCCCCGCTCGGCGCGCCCGGGCCGCCAGCTGCATCGAGAGGATCGAATCGCCGCCCAGCTGGAAGAAACTGTCGTCCACGCCGACCCGGCCCACGCCGAGCACCTCGCCGAACAGCTCGCAGAGCACCCGCTCGGCCTCGGTGGCCGGCGCCCGGCCCGTCGCGGGGGCGAACTCGGGATCGGGCAGCGCCCGCCGGTCGATCTTCCCGTGCGCCGTCAGCGGCAGGGCGTCCAGCGCCACCACGGCCGCGGGCACCATGTACTGCGGCAGCCGGGAGGCGAGGTCGTCCCGCAACGCCTGCGTGTCGACATCGCCCGGCGACACGTAGGCCAGCAGCCGGCCCTCGCGGACGGTCACCGTGGCCTGGGTGACACGCGGGTCGGCGGACAGGGCGAACTCGACCTCGCGGGGTTCGACCCGGAACCCGCGGATCTTGACCTGGTCGTCGGCCCGCCCGGCGGACACCAGCTCGCCCTCGCCGGTCAGGTAGGCCAGGTCCCCGGTCCGGTACATCCGCTCGCCGGGGACGAACGGATCGGCCACGAACCGCTCGGACGTCAGTCCCGGCCGCCCCAGGTAGCCGCGCGCCACCCCGATCCCGGCCAGGTAGAGCTCACCGGTGATCCCCGGCGGCAGCGGCCGCAGGAACGAGTCCAGCAGATACCCGCGCACCCCCGGCACCGGCTTCCCGAACGGGATCGGGTCCTGCCCCGGCGCCAGCGGCAGGCTCATCGTCGCGCAGATCGTGGTCTCGGTCGGCCCGTAGGCGTTGATCATCCGCCGGCCCGCCGACAGCCGGTCCACCAGGCCCGGCGGACAGAGCTCGCCCGCCGCCACGACGGTCTCCACGCGCTCGGGCAGCACCTCGGTGGTGGCGAGCACCGACGGCGGCGCCTTCACCTGCGTGATGTCCCACCGGGCCAGCGCGTCGTCCAGCGACGCCCGCGGCGGCAGGTCCTGGTCCGGCGGCATCACCAGCGTCGCCCCGGAGAGCAGCGCCATCATCACCTCGGACACGATGGTGTCGAAGCCGAGCGCCGCCAGCTGCAGCACCCGGGACGACGGCGTCACGCGGAACCGGTCGATGTGCGCCAGCGCCAGGTTGCCCAGCCCCGCGTGGGTGACGACGACCCCCTTGGGGATTCCCGTGGATCCCGACGTGTAGATCACGTACGCCGCGTCGCCCGGGCCCACCCGCGGCAACGCCGCGTCCGGCGCCGCGGCCAGGTCCAGCTCGTCGAGCACGAGCAGCCGGTCGGTGAACTCCGGCGGCACCGCGTCCCGCGTCTTGCCCCCGCAGACCACCAGCATCGGCTCCGCGCTGCGGAAGATCCACTCCTTGCGCTCGTCCGGGTACGCCGGATCCACCGGGACGAACGTGCCGCCGGCCAGCATCACGCCCAGCATCCCGACGACCCACCAGGACGAGCGCCCCACCACCAGGCCGACCCGGCGCTCGGACCCGACGCCGCGTGCCCGCAGCTCGGCCGCGAACTTCACCGACCGCTCCCACAGCTGCCCGTAGGTCAGGTCACCGTGGCCGTCCGCCACCGCCACCGCGGCCGGCCGGTCCGCCGCCATCCGCCCGACCAGCGCCGGCAACGGCTCACCCGCCACCAGCGGCGGGTCCCACCGGGGCTCCGGCACCGGCCCCACCCCGATCCGCCCCACCAGGGCGGCCGGATCGGCGGCCACCGCGCCGAGGACGCCGGTGAACCACTCCAGCAGCGAATCGGCGACGAGCGGGTCGACCTGCCCACGCCGGTAGCCGAGCTGGATCCGGAAGCTGTCCCCCGGGATGACGCCGACGGTCACCGGGTAGTGCGTCCCCTCGACCGTGCCGAGGTAGGTGAACCGGTCGTGGAAGTCCCGGGGGTAGTTCTCGTACACCAGCAGGGTGTCGAACACCGAACCCGGTCCGGCCGCCTTCTGGATCTCCGGCAGCCCGAGGTGCTGGTGCGGCATCAGGGCCACCTGCCGGCGCTGCAGGTCGGTGAGCAGGTCCACGACCGGCCGCGCGCCCGCCAGCGGCACCCGGACCGGCACCGTGTTCATCAGCAGTCCCGGCATCGACTCCACGCCCGGCAGCTCCGCGGGACGGCAGGCGACCGTGGTGCCGAACACCACGTCGGTCCGCCGGGTGAGCCGGGCCAGCACCATCGCCCACGCGCCCTGGACGACCGTGTTCAGCGTCAGCCCGTGCTCGCGGGCGAACTCGGTCAGCGCGGTGTAGCGGTCCGGCGGCAGGACGGTGACCCGGTAGTCGTAGCCCGCGCCCGCGGCCGGCTTGGCGATCAAGGCGGGCTCGTCGAGCCCGGCGAGTTCCGCCTTCCAGGCCGCGGACGCGGCGTCCTTGTCCTGGCGGTCCAGCCACGCCAGGTAGTCCCGGTAGGAGGCGGCGCCGGCGCGGTGCGGGAACCGCCCACCGGCGGTGTACGCCTCGGACACCTCGTTGAGGATGATCGCCACCGACCAGCCGTCGGTCAGGATGTGGTGGTTGACGACCAGCAGGCGGTACCGGTCCTCGCCGAGCCGGGCCAGCACCAGCCGGAACAGCGGTGCCCGGGCCAGGTCGAACCGCTTCTCCTGCTCCTGCGCGGCCAGGGCTTCGACGGCCGCGTCGGCGTCGCGCTCGCCGGTCAGGTCCACTTCCCGCCACGGCAGGGTGACCCGCCCCTCGACGGCCTGCACCGCCCGGCCCGACGCGAGCCGGTGGAAGCCGAGCCGGAGTTCGGGATGCCGGGCGAACACCGCTTCCCACACGGCCCGCAGGCGGGGCACGTCCAGCGGCCCGGTCAGCTCGACGAGCCACTGGGTCTGGTAGATGTCGGGCCCCTGGTCGTCCAGCGTCGCCTGGAAGAACAGGCCGGCCTGCAGCGGCGCCAGCGGCCAGAACTCTTCGGCCCCGGGCACGGCGGCCGCGAGCTCCGCCGTTTCTTCCTCGGTCAGCGCGATCAGCGGGCCGCCGGCAGGCCGGTCGGCCGGGACGGCGCGCGCCACGGCCGCCAGCCGCGCGGGGGTCGCTTCCTCGAAGATCTGGGACGGCGTGATGAGCACACCGGCTTTGGCCGCCCGCGCGGCCAGGCGCGTCGCGACGATCGAATCCCCGCCCAGCGCGAAAAACCCGTCGTCGGCCCCGGCCCGGGCCAGCCCGAGCACCTCGGCGAACAGCCCGCACAGGAGGCGTTCCGCCTCGGTGACGGGTTCGCGGCCCGTGGTGTTCGCCGCGAAGTCGGGCGCGGGCAGCGCCGCCCGGTCCACCTTGCCGTTGCCGGTGAGCGGCAGCGCGTCCAGCCTGATCACCACGGCCGGGACCAGGTAGCCGGGCAGTTGCGCCGCGAGCCCCTCGCGGACGAACGCGGGATCGGTGTCCGCGTCCGCCACGACGTACCCGATCAGGCGCCCGTCGATCGGCACCACGACGGCCTCGTGGACGTCCGGCCGAGCGGTCAGCGCGGCCTCGATCTCGCCGGGCTCGATCCGGAACCCGCGGATCTTCACCTGGTCGTCGGCCCGGCCGGCGAACAGCAGCTCGCCGTCGGCGGTCCGGCGGGCGAGGTCCCCGGTCCGGTACATCCGCCGTCCGGGCTCGGACGGGTCCGCCACGAACCGCTCCGCCGTCAGGCCCGGCCGGTCCAGGTAGCCGTGCGCCAGGCCGGCCCCGGAAAGGTACAGGTCACCGACCACGCCCGGGGCCACGGGCCGCAGCGAGGCGTCGAGCACCTGGGCCCGGCGGCCCGGCAGCGGACGGCCGATCGGCAGCACCGGCCCCGGGACCGCACCCGGCTCGAGCTCGTGCGACGTCGCGCACAGCGTCGTCTCCGTCGGGCCGTACAGGTGCCGGATCCGCAGCCGGGGGCAGGCCGCCCGCACCCGCTCCACCGCGTGCACGGGCACCACGTCACCGCCGGTCAGCACCTCGCGCAGCCCCGCCAGCGATTCCGGCGACTCTTCCGCCACCGCACGGAAACTGCCCGCGGTCAGGTGGGCCTTCGTCACGCCGCCCGCGACCGCCTCGCGCAGCCGCCGGGCGTCCACCGGCCCCGGCCCGGCGACCACCACCCGGGCGCCCGACACCAGCGGCACCCAGATCTCGAACAGGGACGCGTCGAAGGCGTGCGGCGCGTGCATGAGGACCGCGTCGCCGGGTTCGACCCCCCAGCCGGAATTCCCCACCAGTTCCGCGACGCTCCGATGCGGCACCGCCACGCCCTTCGGGGTGCCCGTCGAACCGGAGGTGTAGATGACGTACGCCAGGTCCTCCGGCGACGCCGTGACCGCCGGCACGCCGGCCGTGTCCTCGCCGTCGTCCTCGCCGTCGTCCTCGTCGTCCGAGACGGCGATCGACCCGATTCCCGCCGGCACGCCGCCGCGCGCGGCGGCCGGGCACACCACCAGGGACGCTCCCGAGTCCGCCACCATGAACGCCACCCGCGGCGCGGGATAGGCGACGTCCACCGGCACGTACGCCGCCCCCGCCTTCCAGACCGCGAGCAGCGCCACCAGCAGGTCCGCCGAACGGTCCAGCATGACCGCGACCCGGTCGCCGCGGCGGACACCCCGGCGGCCCAGCCGCGCGGACAACCGGACGGCGAGCTCGTCGAGCCGCCGGTACGTCAGTGCCCGCTCCCCGTCGACCACGGCCACCGCGTCGGGCGTCCGGTCCGTTTGCCGGGAGAACAGGGCCGGCACCGTCAGGGTGGCCTGCGCCGCGGAAGTCATCGTCATCCTCCAAAACCCACGTGGTAGGCCACCGGCTCGGGCTCGGCGTCTTCGAACTCGGCTTCGCTGCTTTCCGGCTTGGCCGCGTCGCTTCCGGGATCGGCGAACTGCGTGCGGTAGAGCTCGGCGTAGAGACCGCCCTCGGCCAGCAGCTCTTCGTGCGTCCCGCGCTCGCGGACCCGGCCGTCGTCGATCACGAGGATCTGGTCGGCCTCGCGGATCGTGGACAGCCGGTGGGCGATCACCAGCGAGGTGCGGTCGCGCAGGGCGGTCTTGAGTGCCCGCTGGACGGCGGCCTCCGATTCGGAGTCCAGGTGGGCGGTGGCTTCGTCGAGCACGACGAAGCCGGGTGCCTTCAACAGCAGCCGCGCGATGGCCAGCCGCTGCTTTTCCCCGCCCGACATGCGGTAGCCGCGGTCGCCGGTGACGGTGTCGAACCCGCCGGGAAGGGATTCGATCAGATCCCAGATCTGCGCGCCCTTGCACGCCTCGACGAGTTCTTCCTCGGTCGCGGTGGGGCGTGCGTAGAGCAGGTTTTCCCGGATCGTGTCGTGGAAGAGGTAAGCGTCCTGGCTGACCACCCCGACCGCCTCGCGCAGCGACTCGAAGGTGAGGTCCCGCAGATCGTGCCCGCCGACGCGGACGGTCCCGGAGGTCGGGTCGTACAAGCGCGACACCAGGTGGGTGATGGTGCTCTTCCCGGCGCCCGACGGGCCGACGAGCGCGGTGAGGGTGCCGGCCCGGGCGTGGAAGTCCACGCCGCGCAGGACATCCGGCGGCACTTCCCCGCGCTCCCGCGCGTCCCGCATGTGCTCGAGCGACGGCAGCGAGACCTCGTCCGCGGTCGGGTAGCGGAAAGTCACGTTCTCGAACTCGATGTCCGGCGGCACGTCCTTCTCGAGCGCGACCGCGCCGGGGCGTTCCTCGATCAGCGGCTTCAGGTCGAGCAGCTCGAAGATCCGGGAGAAGGCGACCACGACGGTCTGCGCGGTCTCCTGGATGCCGGACAACTGCGTGATCGGCCCGAACAGCCGCGTGAGCAGGGTGGCGATGGCGACCAGCGTGCCGAGCTCGAGCGCCCCGCCGAGCACGAGCCCGCCGCCGATCCCGTAGACGAGCGCCGTGGCGAGCGAGGCCATCAGCGCCATCATGACGAAGGACATCCGGCCGTACACCGAAAGCTTCACGCCGATCCGGCGGATCCGCCCGGCCCGGTCCCGGTAGTCGGCCATCTCCTCGTCCGGACGGCCGAAGAGCTTGGAGAGCATCGCGCCCTGGACGTTGAACCGCTCCTGCAGAAGCCCGCCGAGGCCGGCGTTCGCCTCCAGCAGCCGGCCGGTACGCCCCTGGATGATCCGTCCCACGTAGACCCACGGCACGAGGAACAGCGGGATCAGCACCACGGTGACGAGGGCGACCAGCCACGACAGGTAGATCAGCTCGGCCAGCACCAGCACCACCGTGACCGCGCTGGTGGCCGCCATCAGCAGGAAGCCGAACGTCTGCTGCGCCATGATCAGTTCCGTGTGCAGCCGGTTCACCAGCACGCCGGTCTGCGTGCGGGTGAAGAACGCGATCGGCAGCCGCCGGACGTGGTCGAGGGCCTGGATCCGCAGGTCGTAGGTGACCCCCTGGCCGATCCGGCCGGAGATGTAGGCCGACGCCAGCGACAACAGCGAACCCACCACGGCGAGCCCGGCGGTCAGGACGGACATCCACACCACGACGCCGAGGTCGTTCTTGAGGATCCCGCCGTCGATGAGCTCCTTCATCAGCAAGGGAGTCACGATGACGACGGCGGCCTCCAGCGCGGCGATGAGGACGAAGAGCGCCACTTTGCCGATGTGCGGGCGGAAGTAGGCGAGGACCCGGCGCACCGTCCCCGGGGCGACCTTGGTCGACCAGGGATCGGGATCGTCGTCCCTCTTCGTCGGCCCCCCGAAGTTGAAAACTACGTCCATGCGGGCATCCCTCTCACACGCGAAGTCGGCGATCTCAATCGTGCTGTTCGAAGTCGATGTCCACGAGTGCGTGCGGGAAACATTTCCGGCACCCGCACGGCCGCCGCGGCACGGGCGGCGCCACGGCGGGCATCCGGCCACGCCGCGCCCACCGTCCACAAGCGACTCGTCCGGTTCGGACCGTGCGCCGCTCAGGCGGTCGCGGCGGTACTCCGCGCGGCGACGGGCGGAACGTGCCAGCGGTGGAACCGGAACGCCTCGGCGAGCCGGTCGGCGTCTTCCGGGCGCACGGCCACCTCGGCCACCCCGACCGGCCGGCCCGTCGAGTGCTCGAGCCGGACGTCCTCGATGTTCACGCCCGCGAGCCCGGCCGCGTCGAACAACCGGGCCAGCTCCCCCGGCCGGTCCCGCAGCACCACTTGGACCGTGGCGTAGTCCCGCACCGGGCCGCCGTGCTTGCCGGGAATCCGGCCGTGCCCGGCCACGCCACGCCGCAGCAGATCCGTCACGGCGTCCAGGTCGCCGGACCGCAGCGCCGAAGCCGCCGCGGCGAGCTCGGCCGCGATCCGCTCCAGCACCCCGGCCACCGGCCCGGTGTTCCCGGAGAGAATCCTCCGCCACAGCAAGGGATCCCCGGCCGCGATGCGCGTCACGTCGCGCAGCCCCTGCCCGGCCAGGCCCAGCGCGACGTCGTCACCGCTCCGGAGGCCGGCGGCCACCGCCGACGCCACCACGTGCGGGGCGTGCGACACCAGTGCCACCGCCGAGTCGTGCTCGCCGGCGCCCACGACGACGACCTTCGCCCCGCACAAGGAAACCAGCTCCCGCACCTGCCGCAAGGCTTCCGCGTCCGTCTCGGGGCGGGGGCAAAGGGCCCACGGCCGGCCGAGGAACAAGTCGGCGCGGGCGGCCGCCGGGCCGGAGCGTTCCCGGCCGGCGAGCGGGTGCCCGGGCACGTAGGAGACCAGGTCGCAGCCGAGCCGTTCCGCGTCGGCGATCGGATCGGCCTTGACGCTGGCCACGTCGGTGTACGCCCGGGCGACGCCCCGCTTCTGCAGCTCGGCCAGCCGGTCCGCCACCAGGTGCGGCGGCACGGCGATCACCGCCAGGTCCACGCGCTCGCCCGCCCACTCCCGGCCCGCGCCGAGTTCCTGCGCCAGCCGGGCGGCCCGGGGATTGACGTCGGAGAGGGAGACCTCCACGCCTTTCCCCCGGAGGGCCAGCGCGACCGAGGTGCCGATCAGTCCGGTCCCGACGACAAGCGCTTTCTCGATGGTCACCGTTCCTTCTTAAGCGGCCCACCGGGCGAAGTCCAGCCGCGGCGCCTGGGCGGACGGCGACGCCGGTTCCGGTGCGGGCGGCCGCACCGGAACCCGTTTCGCCCGAAGGCTTTCCCCGCCGTGGTCACGCGATCATCCCGCGGCCAGGTCGGTCGCGCGGTTCTCCAGGTGATCGGCGAACTCGGCCCAGACCCGGGCGTGATCCCGGGCGAACCCGGCGATCACGCTGTACAGGTGCGGCGGAACGCCCCGCAGGATCCGTTCCCACTCCTGCCCGTCCATGGAGTGCATGGTGAGCATGCGCAGCAGGACCCGGCCGACCTCGTTCAGCCGCAGCGCCGGGTCGGTCTTGAGTCTTTCCAGCAGGGCGAGCCGATCCTGGTCCACGGCATGGCCGAAGTCGGGCTCCGACAGCCGCAGCGGGTGCGGTTTGGCCGGCAACCTCCTTGTCCCGTCCGGAGTCGGGCTCTCCCCGCGCTCCAGCCGGCCCCGCACGTCCCGCACCGTCTCCGGGGAGATGCCGACCTGCTTGGCCACCTGCCGCAGCGACAGGCCCGGATCGTTGCGGATGAGCTCGGCGGCGAGTCTTCGCCGCTCCGAACCGTCGGACGGCCGGACGCGCCCGTCGCGCCCGATCCTGGCTTCGGTCCCGTCTTCGCCCGCGCGTCTGCGCAGGTCGGCCACCGTGCCCGCGGAGATCCCGGTCGCCGACGCCACCCGCCGGTCCGACCACTGTGGATGCGTCCCGATGATCTGGACGGCCGCCCGCTTGCGATCGGCGAGGGAAAGCGGCAGGCCGTGCCGGACGTTCGCTTCGACCGCCAGGACGAAAGCGTCCGATTCCGTCCCGTCGACCAGTCTCGCCAGGATTTTCGTGTCACCTCGGACTCGCGCCACCTTCAACCGGTGCAGGCCGTCGAGTACCTGCATCGTCGGACGGTGAACGAGAATGGGCGGAAGCTTTCCCTCTGCCGACAACAGCGTCTCGACGTGTTCCGGATCCTCACCCGATGTTCGCGGTGAGCTCGCGGAAGACAGCCGGGACAACTCGATTTCGACGACGGGGAGAGCGAATATGTCAACTCTCGTCGGATCCACCTAGCCCCCATTTGGATCTTCTTCGTCAACTATTTCGGTACAGCAGAAAACCGCACCGTCCAACTGCTCGGCCTCGATGGTTGGACACACGATCGGCTTCCGCACCGGCCTGGCCGGGCGGATGTCCTCGACGCTGAGAACCCCCGGTGAATGCCGCCTTCGGACCCGTGTGCGGGCCGGCTCCGCGATCTCCCGGCGCCGGGCGGCAGCCCGCGCTCCGGCTGATCACCAGAGATCAAGGCATGCTTCCGGCACCGGGGTGATGATCACCGCGGAACGACCGGCCGGGAACCGGCGACCGTCAGCCCCGGCAGGGTGGACGGTCGGGTAACGCGAGGTCGCGGGACATGGTCGACGTCGAGTTCTCGGCACATGCCGGGCGCGGCTCAGTGGTTCGACCCGCACGAACCCCGATCGGTTCGTGGTCCCGGGCCACCGCCGCACCCCCCCTTGATCCCCAGTGAGTGCACACGACGTCAGCATGGCATGACCGATCGTTGTCGGCAATTGACGAACAATCGTGATGTCCAAGACACCTGGCGTCAGGCGGGAGTCGAGGTTCGAACTTTCACTAATGTTCTATTGACTCACTCACCGGCAATAAGTAGGATGCGCCGTGCCGCCCATATTCGGCGGGAATTCGGCTACCTGCACTGTTCGCGGATCTTGTTGGTCCGTTTGCCGGTCTTGAATGTCCGCGGGAAATGATTATAGTGTCCGCCCGCACGTTCCGCCCGGCAGGCCGGACCCCCGCGAAACAGCCGGTGACACCGTGGGGAAACAGCTCACCCGACCTGACGCTTGATCGCCTTGCCGGCGGGTGGTACAGACCGATTTCGGGCCTGGCCACGGCAATATCCCCCTTACGGAGCAACCGGGAGCGGCGTCCCGCCCGGCCGCCGGTGCCGCGGGCGATCGGTGGCGCCGGCCGGCCGGGCGAACCGGTCACCGGCGCATCCGCGGGTCGTGACTCGGGTCCGCGTACCGGGGCGGGCAGCCGTGCTCGATCGCTTCGGGACGCAATTCGTAGTGCCAGGGTTCGTTGCGGTAGATCCGGCACAACCCGTACTCGGCACCGTGCTCGGACAGCCACGACGCCGACGCGGGCGGCCCGATGTCGACCGCCTCGCCCGCCACGTGGGCCGACGTCTCCGGGGTGGCCACCCACCGGGCGGCTTCCGCTTCCGACCCGTACTTCGTCACCGCCTCACGAAGCAGCACGCTCTGGTACTCCGGAGACCGCCAGCCACTGTTGACCCGCAGCTCGATCCCCGCCGCCGCGGCCGCGGCCCCGGCCCGGCGCAGTGCGCTCAGGAGAGCCGGGTCGAGCCGGGCCACGGCCGGGACCGCGTCGTCGAAGACCGTCACCCCGGCGGGGACGGCACCGTGGGCCACGCCGAGGCCACCGCGGTCCCGGGGGCGGACCGGCCGGCGGCCGAGCGTTCCGGCGATCTTCGCGCCGACGGCCCGAAGGCCGGCGAGGAGGACCCCGTGAATCCGGCGGGCCGCCGGGACGACGGCACCGGGAATCCGGCGGGTCGTCTCGCGGGAGGGCATGCGTCCATTCAAGTCGGCGAGGTGTTGCCGGCACGTATGCGATTTTCGATATGCCGACGATACGTTTGCGGGCTCTCGTACCATCGGGGCATGCGTGTGCTGATCGTCGAGGACGAGCCTTATCTGGCCGAAGCCATTCGCGACGGACTGCGCCTGGAGGCGATCGCGGCGGACATCGCCGGCGACGGCGAAACCGCGCTGGAACTGCTGAGCGTCAACACCTACGACATCGCCGTTCTCGACCGGGACATTCCCGGGCCCAGCGGTGACGAGGTCGCCGAACGCATCGTCGCTTCCGGGAGCGGCCCGCCGATCCTCATGCTGACCGCCGCCGACCGGATCGACGACAAAATCACCGGATTCGAAATCGGCGCCGACGACTACCTCACGAAGCCGTTCGAACTGCGGGAACTCGTGCTGCGGCTCCGGGCGCTCGATCGCCGGCGCGCCCACAACAGGCCACCGGTGCTGGAGATCGCCGGCCTGCGGCTGAACCCGTTCCGCCGCGAGGTCTACCGCGACGGCCGCTACGTCGCGCTGACCAGGAAGCAGTTCGCCGTGCTCGAAGTCCTCGTCGCCGCCGACGGCGGGGTCGTCAGCGCCGAAGAGCTCCTGGAACGGGCGTGGGACAAGAACGCCGACCCGTTCACCAACGCCGTGCGCATCACGGTTTCGGCTCTGCGCAAGCGGCTCGGCGAACCCTGGATCATCACGACCGTGGCCGGCGTCGGGTACCGCATCGGCACGGCGCCCGGCACCGGGCGCTAGGGAAGGGCGGTGGACCGGGCGGCCGGGATGAGTGTCCGGCTCAAACTCACCCTCAGCTACGCCGGCTTCCTCGTGGTCGCCGGCGTCCTGCTGCTCGCTTCCGTCTGGCTGTTCCTGCTGCGCGACGTCCCCGACGTGCTGGCCACCCCTCCCGGCGGGGTGCTTAAGCGCTCCGTGCTCGTGCGCAATTTCCTCCCGGCGGCGGGGTCGGTGCTGTTCTTCCTGCTGCTTTTCGGCCTGCTGGGCGGCTGGATCCTCGCGGGCCGCATGCTCGCCCCGCTGACCCGCATCACGGACGCCACGCGCATGGCCGCGAACGGGTCGCTCTCCCACCGGATCCGGCTGGAAGGCCCCGAAGACGAGTTCCGCGAACTCGCCGACGCCTTCGACGCCATGCTCGCCCGCCTCGAAGCCCACGTCGCCGCGCAGCGGAGATTCGCCGCCAACGCCTCACACGAGCTGCGCACGCCGTTGGCGATCACGCAGGCACTCCTCGAAGTGGCCCGCAACGACCCCGCCGGTGACGCCGGCCGGGTCTTCGACCGCCTGCACACCGTGAACGCCCGCGCCATCGACCTGACCGAGGCGCTGCTCGTGCTCAGCCGCGCGGACCAGGGTGCCTTCACCCGGGTCCCCGTCGACCTGTCCCTGCTCGTGGAAGAGGCCATCGAAACGCTGCTGCCGATCGCCGAGGAACGCGGTGTCACCATCGAGGACTTCGGCGACATCACCCCGGCCGTGGGGTCGGCCGCGCTCCTGCTGCAGATGACGACCAACCTCGTGCACAACGCCATCGTGCACAACCTGCCGGAAAACGGGACCGTGTGGGTCGACACCGGCGTCCGCGCCGAAACCGTGGTGCTCACGGTCGAAAACTCCGGGGAAGTGCTGGCCCCGCGACTGGTCCCGACGCTCACCGAGCCGTTCCAGCGGGGCACCGAACGCCTGCGCACCGACCACGCGGGCGTCGGCCTCGGCCTGGCCATCGTCAAGAGCATCGCCGAAGTGCACGACGGATCCCTCACGATCACGCCGCGCCGCGCCGGCGGGCTCCGGATCACCGTCGAGCTGCCGGCTCCGGGCCCCGCCGGGCCGGCTCACCAGCGGCCGGACGGCTTCCGCTGAGAAACGCTGGAGTCGCGCAGCGGCGGCTGCCAGACCTGGCGTTCCGGGACTTCGCCCTCGTCACCGGGCTGGTCGAGCGGGTCGACGCCGTTCTGCCACCGCGCCCAGTGCGCCGCGCACATCCTCCGCCAGAGGGCCGGCTGGTCGCACTGGTACCGGCGGCAGACCCGCACCCGTTCCCGCTGATCGTTCACGTACTCGCTCCACTCGCCACGCCGTCGAAACGTTTCGCGTTCAACTACCATAGCGGTCACGGCGTTGTCGAGGCCCGGAACGCCACCGCGCACGGCCGTCCGTCGCCGCGCGGTTAACCCTCCGCTAACCGGGAAAGCCCCGTGGACCCGCCGGTCCCCGGCGGGCCCCACCCCGGACGACGGAGGAAATGACGTGTTCCGTCACACGAAGCTGCTGCAGTTCGAAGCCAAGCCCGAGAAGCCCGACCCCGTCTACGCCCGCAAGCTCCAGGAGCTCATCGGCGGTGCCTTCGGCGAAATGACCGTCACGATGCAGTACCTCTTCCAGGGCTGGAACTGCCGCATCGAAGGCAAGTACAAGGACCTCATCATGGACACCGCGACCGAAGAGATCGGGCACGTCGAGATGCTCGCCACCATGGTCGCGCGGCTGCTGGAAGGCGCTCCCTCGACCGTCACCGCCGAAGCCGTCAAGGACCCGGTGATGGCCGCCATGATCGGCGGGATGGACGTCCAGCAGGCCATCGTCGCCGGCGGCGGCGCCCTGCCCGCCGACAGCAACGGCACTCCCTGGAACGGCAAGTACATCGTCGCCTCCGGCAACCTGCTCGCCGACTTCCAGGCCAACGCCGCCGCCGAAGCCCAGGGCCGGCTGCAGACCGCCCGGCTCTACAACATGACCGACGACCCCGGCGTCAAGGCCATGCTCCAGTTCAACCTCGCCCGCGACACCGTCCACCAGAAGCAGTGGCTCGCCGCGATCGAAGAACTCAAGGCCGACGGCCTCGAAGGCGACATCGCCCCCAGCGCCCTGTTCGACGAAGAAAACCAGGACCACAACCACACCATCTGGCACCTCTCCGACGGCCCCGACGGCGCCAAGGGCACCAGCTGGACCACCGACGCCGGCATCGAATACCTCATGGACCCCGAACCCCTCGGCGGTCCCGGCACGGCCCCGAAGCCCGACCCGGCTCTGTACGGCACCTACGCGCCGCTGCAGGACGCCAAGGGCACGGCCAAGGGCAAGGCGAAGTCGGTCAAGAACAAGCTGACCTGACCCACCCGGTAATTCGGTGCGGGGCCGCCGTGCGCGACGGCCCCGCACCGGGGCCGTCCGGGTGAGGAGAGGCCGATCACGGGTTCGGCGGGTCCGCTGCGGGTATCCGGATCGAAGATCCCGTTGCTCCCGTGGAGGCCCAGTGCAGCCTTGGCCCGGTTCCCCCTACCCGCTCGGCGCCGACTACGACGGCGTCGGCACCAACTTCGCGGTTTTCTCCGAGGTCGCCGACCACGTCGACCTCTGCCTGTTCGCCCCGGACGGGACCGAGACCCGGACCCGGCTGCCGGAGGTCGACGGTTTCGTCCACCACGGCTACCTGACCGGCGTCGGTCCCGGCCAGGAGTACGGCTTCCGGGTGCACGGGCCGCACGACCCCGCCCGCGGGCTGCGCTGCAACCCCGCCAAGCTGCTGCTCGACCCGTACGCCAAGGCGGTGACCGGCCGGGTGGACTGGGACGAGTCGGTCTTCGGCTACCGCTTCGGCAGTCCGGGCGAGCGCAACGACGCGGACTCCGCGGCGCACACCGTCCGCGCGGTCGTCGTCAACCCGTACTTCGACTGGGCCAACGACCGGCCGCCGAACGTGCCGTACAACGAGACCGTCGTCTACGAAGCCCACGTGCGCGGGCTGACGAAGCTCCACCCCGGCATCCCGGAGGAGCTGCGCGGCACCTACTCCGGGCTGGCCCACCCGGTGATGATCGACTACCTGAAGACGCTCGGGGTCACGGCCGTCGAGCTGATGCCGGTCCACCAGTTCCTGCACGACCACGCCCTGACCGAGCGCGGCCTCGCCAACTACTGGGGCTACAACACCATCGCCTACTTCGCGCCGCACAACGAATACGCCGCCTCGATCCTGCCCGCGACGCCGGGCAGCGAGGTGCACGAGTTCAAGGCGATGGTGCGGACCCTGCACGACGCGGGGATCGAAGTGATCCTCGACGTCGTCTACAACCACACCGCCGAGGGCAACCACCTCGGGCCGACGCTGTCGCTGCGCGGCATCGACAACCGGGCCTACTACCGGCTGGTCGAAGACGACCCGCGGTACTACATGGACTACACCGGCACGGGCAACTCGCTGAACGTGCGGGACCCGCACACCCTGCAGCTCATCATGGACTCGCTGCGGTACTGGGTCACCGAGATGCACGTCGACGGCTTCCGCTTCGACCTCGCCGCGACGCTCGCCCGCGAGTTCTACGACGTCGACCGCCTGGCCACCTTCTTCGACCTCGTGCAGCAGGACCCGGTGGTGAGCCAGGTGAAGCTGATCGCCGAGCCGTGGGACGTCGGTCCCGGTGGCTACCAGGTCGGCAACTTCCCGCCGCTGTGGACGGAGTGGAACGGCCGCTACCGGGACACCGTCCGCGACTTCTGGCGCGGCGAACCCTCGACGCTGGGGGAGTTCGCCTCGCGCATCACCGGCTCGTCGGACCTGTACCAGAGTGACGGCCGCCGCCCGTTCGCGTCGATCAACTTCGTCACCGCGCACGACGGCTTCACGCTGCGGGACCTGGTGTCCTACAACGAAAAGCACAACGA
>NZ_JBFACT010000050.1:0-70409 GCF_040640995.1 Amycolatopsis sp. NPDC021455
AACCCGCCGCCTGAACACCACCCACCCTCGAAACCGGCTCCGCTCCGCTCCGCCGGATGCTGACGCACGCCCCCAAAGTCCCATTTTCGGATCAGGCGGGCATCATGCGTGATCGGAGGGGCATCACTCGTGATTGGGGGGACGACACGGGTTCTAGATGAGGTCCAGGGGGTCGAGCTGGATGCGGATCGGTTCCGTGGCCTTCTTCGCGTCTCGGCGGGCCGCCGCCGCGTGGATCGTGGCCGCCAGGGCTTTTCCTTCCGCTCGGGATACCCGCACCAGCGCGCGCTCGCGCTCCGCGTTGCCCTCCTCGTCCACCTCGCCGATCGGGACCGGGCCCAGGACCTCGCCCGACTCCGGCAGGGGGAGGTCGTCGAGGAAGGCCGCCACCGCGTCCGGGGTGCCCTCCACGCTCGCCATGCGCATTGCCGGGGGGAAGCCCAGCTCGCGGCGCTCCGCCAGCTCCTGGCCCGCGTGCCACGCCGGGTCCCAGCGGACCAGGGCCTGGACCACCGGCAGGCCCGCCTCGGCCCCCACGATCACGCGGCCGCCCGCGGCGGCCGGGCGGACCAGGGCCGCCGCCGCCATCCAGCGGCGCAGGGTCTCCTCCGCCGCCCTGAGGTCCTGGCGGCCCAGCAACGCCCAGCCGTCCAGGAGCAGCGCTGCGCCGTAGCCGCCCTCCGCCACCGGTTCCGCGCCCGGGGTGCACACCACCAGCGCCGGCTTGCCCGGCACCGATGACAGGACCTCCGCCGCTCCGGACGTGCGGACCGGGACACCCGGGAACGCGCGGCCGAGCTCCTCCGCCGTCCGCTTCGCGCCGACGATCACCGCGCGCAGGCGGACCGAGCCGCACGCCGTGCAGCGGAACGCCGTTTCCGGGACGCCGCACCAGCGGCACGCCGGGGGCTTCGGCTGCCCGTCGAGCGAGCCGCCGGGCAGGGCCAGCGGGCCCGCGCAACGGCGGCAGTGCGCCGGTGTCCGGCAGTTTCCGCAGGCCAGGCCGGGTACGTATCCGCGCCGTGGCACCTGGACCAAGGCCGGGAAGCCGGCCGCGAACGCCTGCCGCGCCGCTTCGAACGCCACCGCCGGCAGGCGCGCCACGCGGGCGGCCTCGTCGCGGGCGACGTCGAAGTCCTCGCCGACCGGCGTGACGCGGGGAGCCGAAGAGCGCAGCGTCGCGCGGTCCGCCAGTACCGGCGCGGCCCAGCCCGACTCGACCAGCAGCTGTGCCTCCGCCGTCCGCGCGAACCCGCCGGCCAGCAGCGACGCCTTCGCCGCGTGCGCGCGGTCCATCAGCACGTCCCGGACGTGCGGGTACGGCGCGTGCTGGTCGAGGTGCAGGTCGTCGCCGTCGTCCCAGACCACGAACAGGCCCGGGTCGTGGACCGGCGCGAACATCGCCGCCCGCGTCCCGACCACCACCCGCACCGCGCCACGCAGCACGGCCAGCCAGCGCCGGTACCGCTCGGCGGGCCCGAGCCCGGCGATGAGCGCCACCACGGCCTCTTCGCCGACGACCGCGGCGCACGCCTCGTGCACCCGGGTCAGGTCGCGGTGGTCCGGCACCACCAGCACCGCGCCGCGCCCCTGGGCGGCCACCGTCCCGGCCACCTCGGCCAGCCGGCGCGGCCAGTCCTCGCCCGGCAGGGCCTGCCAGACAGCGTTCGCGGGCTTCCCCTCGGCGAGAGCCTCCAGGAACGCCGGGCCACGCTGGTAGCGCGCCCACGCCGTGGTGCCGGGCGCGGGAGGGACGGCCGCGGGCAGCAGCGGTGGTTCGCCCTCGGCCTTGGCGTGCCGGGGCGGGATCGCGAGCCGCAGGACGTCCGACAGCGTGCCGCCGTAGCGGTCGGCGACCGCCCGGCAGACCGCGTGCAACGACGGCGGCAGCACCGGCTCGGACGAAGTCACGCGGTCCAGGAACGCCAGCTTGCTGCCGTAGTCGCTCGTCTCGCCGCGCTCGATCAGGTAGCCGTCGACCAGCTGCCCGGCGAACCGGACGCGCACCCGGCAGCCGGGCACGGCCGTCTCGTGCAGTTTCTCCGGCACCAGGTAGTCGAAGGTGCGGTCGAGGTGGGCCAGCGGGATGTCGACGACGATCCGCGCGACCGGCCGCTCCGGCGCGGGCGACTGGGCACCCTTCGCCTTCTCCCCCGGCTTCGGCGCCTTCTTCCGGGCACGCGACGGCGCCGCCTTCGGCGAAGGCGGCTTCTCCGGGAGCTCCCAGAGGGCGGCGGGCTCGGAACTACTCACGCCGTGATCTCTACCAGACCCCACCGACAGCCCCGACGCCAGAAGCCGTGAAGGCCTCCTTACCGGCCGTAAGAGCCGGTAAGGAGGCCTTCACGGACTTGCGGATCAGGCGCCCGCGGCCGACTTCAGGGCCTCGGCGCGGGCCGTGCTCTCCCAGGGGAGGTTCAGCTCCGGGCGGCCGAAGTGGCCGTACGCCGCCGTCGGGGCGTAGATCGGGCGCAGCAGGTCGAGGTCGCGGATGATCGCGGCCGGGCGCAGGTCGAAGACCTCGGTGATGGCCTGCTGGATCTTCGACGGGTCGACCGTCTCGGTGCCGAACGTCTCGACGAACAGGCCGACCGGGGCCGCCTTGCCGATCGCGTACGCGACCTGCACCTCGACGCGGCCGGCGAGCCCCGCGGCGACGACGTTCTTCGCCACCCAGCGCATCGCGTACGCCGCGGAACGGTCGACCTTGGACGGGTCCTTGCCCGAGAACGCGCCGCCGCCGTGGCGGGCCATGCCGCCGTAGGTGTCGACGATGATCTTGCGCCCGGTCAGCCCGGCGTCGCCCATCGGGCCGCCGATGACGAACCGGCCGGTCGGGTTGACCAGCAGGCGCGCGTTCGCGGTGTCGATGCCCAGGCCCTCGAGCTCGGGGCCGACGACGTGCTCCTTGACGTCGACGCTGAGCATCTTCTCCAGGTCGATGCCGTCGGCGTGCTGGGAGGAGACCACGACGGTGTCGAGGCGGACCGGCTGGTCGCCGGCGTACTCGATGGTCACCTGGGTCTTGCCGTCCGGGCGCAGGTACGGCAGCACGCCGTCCTTGCGGACCGCGGTCAGCCGCTTCGACAGCCGGTGGGCCAGCGCGATCGGCAGCGGCATCAGCTCGGGGGTGTCCGAGCAGGCGTAGCCGAACATCAGGCCCTGGTCGCCGGCGCCCTGGCGGTTGATCTCGTCCTCGTCCGACTCGACGCGCGACTCGTACGCGGTGTCGACGCCCTGCGCGATGTCGGGCGACTGCGAGCCGATCGCGACGTTGACGCCGCAGGAGTTGCCGTCGAAGCCCTTGGCCGAGGAGTCGTAGCCGATCTTGAGGATGACGTCGCGGACGATCGTCGGGATGTCGGCGTACGCCTCGGTGGTCACCTCGCCCGCCACGTGCACCTGGCCGGTGGTGATCAGGGTTTCGACGGCGACGCGGCTGCGCGGGTCCTTCGACAGCAGGCCGTCGAGGATCGAGTCGCTGATGGCGTCGCAGATCTTGTCGGGGTGTCCTTCGGTCACCGACTCCGAGGTGAACAATCTGCTGCTAGACGCGGTCACGGTGGCCGTCACTTCCTCACCTAGTCGTCGGATGCCCTGTAAGTTAGGGACCCCTTACCTGTGCAAGCGTACTGACTATCGCTCGGGAGGCGGTCAACGCTTCATGAAGCTCACAACAGCGTCCCACAGTGTGGACGCGAGCTCGGCCTTCGCGCCGAGCGGGATGGCGAGCTCGGTGCCGTCGGACCCGAGCAGCCAGCCCGAATTGTCCTCCGTGCCGAACGCCTTGCCGTCGCCGACCGCGTTGACCATCAGCAGGTCGGCGCCCTTGCGCTTGAGCTTGACGCGGGCGTGGTCGAGGACGCTTCCGTGCTCGTCACCGGTTTCCGCGGCGAAGCCGACGACGACCTGCCCGGGACGCCGGTTCCGCACCAGCTCGGCCAGGATGTCCGCGTTGCGGTCCAGGGTGATCACGGGGTCCGGCTGGTCGTCGGACTTCTTGATCTTGTGCTCGGCCCGGTTCGCCGGCCGGAAGTCGGCGACGGCGGCGGCCATCACGACGACGTCCGCGGTCTGAGACGCCGCGTGCACCGCCTGCCGCAGTTCCTCGGCGGTCGAGACGTGCTGCACGGCCGCGCCCGCCGGGTCCGGCAGCGCGACGGTGTGGGCGGTGACCAGCGTGACTTCGGCGCCGCGCTGGGCGGCGACGCGGGCCAGCGCGTAGCCCTGCTTGCCGGACGAGCGGTTGCCCAGGTAGCGGACCGGGTCCAGCGGCTCGCGCGTGCCGCCCGCGGACACGACCACGCGAACGCCCTCGAGGTCGCGCGGCAGGGCGTCCGGGCGGGCCAGCAGCAGCCGGGCGAGGTCGACGATCTCGGCCGGGTTCGCGAGGCGTCCCTTGCCGGTGTCGGCGCCGGTCAACCGGCCCGAGTCGGGCTCGGTGACGATCATGCCGCGCGAGCGCAGCAGGGCGACGTTGTCGCGGGTCGCCGGGTGCTCCCACATCTCCGTGTGCATCGCCGGGAAGAAGGCGACCGGGCACCGGGCGGTGAGCAGGGTGTTGGTCAGCAGGTCGTCGGCGAGGCCGTGGGCGGCCTTCGCGAGGAGGTTCGCCGTGGCCGGGACGACCAGGACGAGGTCGGCCTCCTTGCCGACGCGGACGTGCTGGACCTCGGGCACCTCGGTGAACACGCCCGTGTGCACCGGGTGGCCGGAGAGGGCTTCGAAGGTCGCCGCGCCGACGAAGTTCAGCGCGGCTTCGGTGGGGACCACGCGGACGTCGTGACCGGATTCGGTCAGCCCGCGCAGCACCTCACACGCCTTGTAGGCGGCGATCCCGCCGCCTACGCCCAAGACGACGCGGGGTTTACTCACCCTCGGTGTGCTCGAGCAGGCCGCCGTGGATCTCGCGCAGCGCGATCGAGAGCGGCTTCTCGCGGGGGCCCGGCTCGACGAGCGGACCGACGTACTCGAGCAGGCCCTCGCCCAGCTGGGCGTAGTAGTCGTTGATCTGGCGGGCACGCTTGGCCGAGTAGATCACCAGCGCGTACTTCGAGCTGACCTTCTCGAGCAGGTCGTCGATCGGCGGGTTGGTGATGCCCTCGAGCTCTTCGTGCAGGGTGGCCTGGGTGGTCACGCGTGGTGCTCCGAATCTTCGGCAGACTGATCAGTAATCAAGTTTAGCAAGTGCTCGGCGGCCTCTCGCACGTCGGCGTTGACGACGCGGTGGTCGAACTCCCCCGCCGCGGCCAGCTCGCGCTCCGCCTCGGCCAGCCTGGCCTGCACGGCGGCCTCGTTTTCGGTGCCGCGCCCGGTGAGCCTGCCGACCAGTTCGTCCCACGACGGCGGCATCAGCATCACCAGCCGGGCCTCGGGCATGGCCGCGCGGACCTGGCGGGCGCCCTGCAGTTCGATCTCCAGGACGGCCGGGCGGCCCTCGGCGAGGGCCTTCTCGACCGGCTCGCGCGGGGTGCCGTAGCGGTTGCCCGCGAACTCGGCCCACTCCAGCAGCCTGCCTTCGGCGACCATCGCGTCGAACTCGACGCGGTCGACGAAGTGGTAGTGCGCCCCGTCGACTTCGCCGGGGCGCGGCTTGCGCGTGGTGACCGAGACGCTGAAGTAGATCTCCGGCTCCAGCTTCCGCAGCTCGCCCACCACACTCGACTTCCCGACCCCCGAAGGCCCCGAGACGACGGTGAGCCGGTGGCGGGAGAGGTCCCCCGCCACCGGCTCACTGCCGCGGTCGGTGCCCGGGTTCACCGGGTAGTCACGACCGGCGCCGTTCACTCGCCGCTGAACTCGGCCAGCAGCGCCTTGCGCTGCCGGTCGCCGAGGCCGCGAAGGCGACGGCTGGGGGCGATCTCCAGTCGCTCCATGGTCTGCTGGGCGCGGACCTTGCCGACGCCGGGCAGAGCCTCGAGCAGAGCCGAAACCTTCATCTTGCCGAGGACTTCGTTCTCCTCGGCCTGCTTCAGCACGTCGACCAGAGTGGTACCGCCCCGCTTCAGCCGCTCCTTCAGCTCAGCACGGATGCGGCGGGCGGCGGCGGCCTTCTCCAGCGCCGCAGCGCGCTGTTCCTCTGTCAGCTGGGGAAGTGCCACGTTTTCCTCCGGTAGTTCTCAAAACTGGGTGGGTGACGCGACGGTACCCACCCGTGAGCACCGGCCACAATGCGGGGGTGCCTGGTGGGGGCCTGTTCCGACCCCTGCTATTGGCCGTTTTCCTGCGGGTCGGCCAGCACTTCGGCGACTCGTTCGACCGCTTGGCGCAAAGCCGGTTGCTCCGGACCGTGCTTCAGGATGTCCCGGGACGACGCGGGCAGCACGCCCGGAAGGGACGCACCGAACAGGGCCCGTAAATCGGCCACAGTGGCTCCCTGGGCCCCGAAACCGGGTGCCAGCACCGGACCGTTCAACCGCGAGAGGTCGAGCTCTCCCGGCTTGATCGTGGCGCCGACGACGACGCCCACATCGCCGAGCGGTTCCGCGCATGCGTTGAGTGCCGCCGCGGAATCGACGATCGCCTGCGCGACGGTGCGCCCGTCGGGCAGTTTCGCGTTCTGCACCTCGCCGGCTTCGGGGTTGGACGTCCGGGCGAGCACGAAGATGCCGCGTCCCGCCGCGACGGCCGTGGCGGCGCACTGCTCCAGCGAGCCGAACCCGAGGTAGGGCGAGACGGTGATGGCGTCGGCCGCGATCGCCGCGCCGTCGGCGACGTACGCGGCGGTGTAGGCCGCCATCGTGGAGCCGATGTCGCCGCGCTTGACGTCCAGCAGCACCAGCGCGCCGGCGTCACGCGCGGTCGAGACCACCCGTTCCAGTACCCGGACACCGGCCGCGCCGAAACTTTCGAAGAACGCCGACTGGGGCTTCACGATCGCCGTGTGCGCGGCCAGGACCTCCGTGGCGGACAGCGCGAACCGTTCCAGGCCCGAGACGTCCACCGGGAGCCCCCACGCCTCGATGAGGCCGGGGTGGGGGTCGATCCCGGCGCACAGCGGGCCCCGGGCCGCGACGGCTTTCGCCAGCCGCGCCCCGAACCGCTCCGACCCGGAAAACGCCGTGCTCACGACTGCGCCTTCAGCGCCGCCTGGAGCTCCTGCAGCGACTTGACGCCGATGTCGCCCCGGATGAGCGCTTCGATGCCGTGCACGGCCGCCGCGGCGCCCTGGACGGTCGTCACGCACGGGATGTCGCGTGACACCGCGGCGGTGCGGATTTCGTAGCCGTCGACGCGGGGACCGCTGTTCCCGTAGGGCGTGTTGATCACCATGTCGACATCGCCGTTCAGGATCACGTCCACGATGTTCGGTTCGGCTTCGGTCGAGCCCTCGTAGTGCTTGCGCACCACCGTGCAGACGACTCCGTTGCGCCGCAGCACTTCCGCGGTGCCGGACGTGGCGAGGATCTCGAACCCGAGGTCCGCCAGCCGCTTCACCGGGAACACCAGCGAGCGCTTGTCGCGGTTGGCCACCGAGACGAACACCCGCCCGGACGTCGGCAGCGAGCCGTACGCGCCGCTCTGGGACTTCGCGAACGCCTTGCCGAAGGAGACGTCGACGCCCATCACCTCGCCGGTGGACTTCATCTCCGGGCCCAGCAAGGAATCCACGCCGTGGCCTTCGGGCGTGCGGAAGCGGTGGAAGGGCAGCACGGCCTCCTTGACCGCCACCGGCGAGTCCGCGGGCATCTGCCCGCCGTCGCCGTCGGCCGGGAGGACCCCGCTCTCCCGCAGGTCCTTGATCGTCGAGCCGGTCATGATCAGCGCGGCGGCCTTGGCCAGCGGGACCGCAGTCGCCTTCGACACGAACGGGACCGTCCGCGACGCGCGCGGGTTGGCCTCCAGGACGTACAGGACGTCGTCCTTGAGCGCGTACTGGACGTTCAGGAGTCCCCGGACGCCGACACCGCGCGCGATCGCCTCGGTGGAACGGCGGACGGCCTGCAGGTCGGTGTGGCCGAGCGTGATCGGCGGCAGCGCGCACGAGGAGTCACCGGAGTGGATGCCGGCCTCCTCGATGTGCTCCATGACGCCGCCGAGGTAGAGCTCCTCGCCGTCGAACAGCGCGTCGACGTCGATCTCGATGGCGTCGTCGAGGAACCGGTCGACCAGCACGGGGTGCTCCGGCGTGACCTCGGTGGCGCGGCGGATGTAGCCGGCCAGCGAGTCCTCGTCGTAGACGATCTCCATGCCGCGCCCGCCGAGCACGTAGGACGGCCGGACGAGCACCGGGTAGCCGATCTCGTCGGCGATCCGCTTGGCGCCCTCGAACGACGTCGCCGTGCCGTAGCGCGGCGCGGGCAGGCCGGCGTGGGTGAGCACCTCGCCGAACGCCCCGCGGTCCTCGGCCAGGTGGATGGCCTCCGGCGGCGTCCCGACCACCGGGACACCGGCGTCGGCGAGCTTCTTCGCCAGGCCCAGCGGGGTCTGGCCGCCGAGCTGGACGATCACGCCGGCGACCGTGCCGGACGCCTGCTCGGCGTGCACGACCTCGAGGACGTCCTCGAAGGACAGTGGCTCGAAGTACAGCCGGTCGGAGGTGTCGTAGTCGGTGGACACGGTTTCCGGGTTGCAGTTGACCATGACGGCCTCGAACCCGGCCTCCCGCAACGCGATCGCCGCGTGCACGCAGGAGTAGTCGAACTCGATGCCCTGGCCGATCCGGTTCGGGCCGGAGCCGAGGATGAGCACCTTCGGCTTGTCCGACTGGACGGCCACTTCGGACTGCGCCTCGGGGTCGGACTCGTAGGCCGAGTAGTGGTAGGGGGTCTTGGCCGCGAACTCGGCCGCGCAGGTGTCCACGGTCTTGAACACCGGCCGCACGCCGAGGCGGTGCCGCAGCGCGCGCACGCCGTCCTCGCCGGCCAGTTCCGGCCGCAGGGCGGCGATCTGGCGGTCGGACAGCCCCGTGCGCTTGGCGCGCCGCAGCAGGTCGCCGTCCAGCACGGGCGCGTCGCGGACTTCGGCACCGACCTCGCCGATGAGGGCGATCTGGTCGATGAACCACGGGTCGATACCGGACGCTTCGTGGACCTGCTCGACGGTGGCGCCGAGCCGCAGGGCACGCTCCACTTCGTACAGCCGTCCCTCGTGCGGCGTGCGCAGCGAGTCCAAAGTGGACTCCAGCGTGACGCCCTCGGGGTCGGGCAGCGTCCAGAAGCCGGTCGCCTTGGTCTCGATGGACCGCATCGCCTTGCCGAGCGCTTCGGGGAAGCTGCGGCCGAACGACATCGCCTCGCCGACGCTCTTCATCGTCGTGGTCAGCGTCGGGTCCGCGCCCGGGAACTTCTCGAAGGCGAACCGCGGCATCTTCACGACGACGTAGTCCAAAGTGGGCTCGAACGCCGCCGGCGTCTCGCCGGTGATGTCGTTCTGGATCTCGTCGAGGGTGTAGCCGATGGCGAGCTTCGCGGCGATCTTGGCGATCGGGAAGCCGGTGGCCTTGCTTGCGAGCGCACTGCTGCGGGACACGCGCGGGTTCATCTCGATGACGACCATCCGGCCGTCACGCGGGTTGATCGCGAACTGGATGTTGCAGCCGCCGGTGTCGACGCCGACCTCGCGCAGCACGGCGATGCCGACGTCCCGCATGACCTGGTACTCGCGGTCGGTGAGGGTCATGGTGGGCGCGACGGTGACGGAGTCGCCGGTGTGCACGCCCATCGCGTCGATGTTCTCGATCGAGCAGACGACCACGACGTTGTCGTGCTTGTCGCGCATCAGCTCGAGCTCGTACTCCTTCCAGCCGAGCACGCTCTCCTCGATGAGCACCTCGGTGACGGGAGATTCGGCGAGGCCGGTGGAGGCGAGCCGCTCGAGGTCCTCGGGCGTGTGCGCCATGCCGGAGCCGAGCCCGCCCATGGTGAAGCTCGGCCGGATGACGACGGGCAGCCCGAGTTCCTTGACGGTGTCCCGGACTTCGTCCATGTCGTGGCAGACGCGGGAGCGCGGGACGTCGGCGCCGACGGTGCGGACGATGTCCTTGAACTTCTGCCGGTCCTCACCACGCTGGATGGCGTCGATGTCGGCCCCGATCAGCTCGACGCCGTATTTGTCGAGCACGCCACGTTCGTGCAGCGCGACGGCGCAGTTGAGCGCGGTCTGCCCGCCGAGGGTGGCGAGAAGGGCATCGGGCCGCTCTTCGGCGATGACCTTCTCGACGAAGTCCGGCGTCACCGGCTCGATGTAGGTGGCGTCGGCGAACTCCGGGTCGGTCATGATGGTGGCCGGGTTCGAGTTCACCAGGGAGACGCGCAGGCCTTCGCTGCGCAGCACCCGGCAGGCCTGGGTGCCGGAGTAGTCGAACTCCGCGGCCTGCCCGATCACGATCGGCCCGGAGCCGATCACCAGCACGTGCTGGATGTCCGTCCTCTTCGGCATCAGGCCTTCTTCTCCATGAGCGAAACGAAATCGTCGAACAGGGGCGCCGCGTCGTGGGGGCCGGCCGCGGCTTCGGGGTGGTACTGGACCGAGAACGCCGGGACGTCCAGCGCCCGCACGCCCTCGACCGTGTCGTCGTTGGGGCAGTAGTGGCTGATCTGCGCCGCACCGAACGGCGATTCGAAGCGCTGTCCCGGCTCGCCTTCCAAAGCGAACCCGTGGTTCTGCGCCGTGATGGCCACGGACCGGGTGGCCACGTCGATCACCGGGATGTTGATGCCGCGGTGGCCGTAGCGCATCTTGTACGTGCCCAGGCCCAGCGCGCGGCCGAGGACCTGGTTGCCGAAGCAGATGCCGAACAGCGGGATCTCGCGCTCCAGGACCTGCTTGGTCAGCTCGGTCGCGTGCGTCGTCGTGGCCGGGTCGCCTGGGCCGTTGGACAGGAAGACCCCGTCCGGTTCCAGAGCCAGCAGCTCGTCCAGAGAAGACGTGGACGGCAGCACGTGCACCTCGATGCCGCGCTTCACCATCTGCCGCGGGGTGTTGGACTTGATGCCCAGGTCCAGCGCGGCCACGCGGAAGCGAACCTCACCCGAAGGAGAAACGACGTACGGCGCACGCGTCGACACCTGGCCCGCCAGGTCGGCGCCTTCCATCTTCGGGCTCGCCAGCACCGAAGCGACCATGTCGTCGACCGTGCCCAGCGCGTCGCCGGAGAACACCCCGGCGCGCATCGCGCCGAGCTCGCGCAGGTGCCGGGTCAGCGACCGCGTGTCGACCTCGGCGATGCCGACGATCCCCTGGCGCTCCAGTTCCTCGTCCAGCGACCGGCGGGAGCGCCAGTTCGACGGCGTGCGGGCGGGGTCGCGGACCACGTAGCCGTTGACCCAGATCTTCGAGGACTCGTCGTCCTCGTCGTTCCAGCCGGTGTTGCCGATCTGCGGCGCCGTCTGGACCACGATCTGGCCGTGGTAGGACGGGTCCGTCAGGGTCTCCTGGTAGCCGGTCATGCCGGTGCAGAACACCGCCTCGCCGAGGGTTCGCCCCTGCGCGCCGTAGGCAGCGCCGCGGAACACCCGGCCGTCTTCGAGTACCAGTGCGGCCTGAGCGCGCGCGTTCACTGGGCACCTCCCTTGATCTTGAGCTGTTCGATCCACTGTGGATAGTCGTCGAGGTCGTCGCCCCGGAAGCCGGTGTCGAGCTCGGTGTCGCCGAGCCGCCAGGTGACGACCAGCAGCGCGTCCGTGCCCATCACCTTCCCGGCGATCTTCGTGTCGCGCCGGACGCCGGTGACCGCCTCCCGCGGGATCCAGAAGTCCGGCGCTCCCCCGCGTTCGACGGCGACGCCGCCGTCGTGCAGCCGCCAGACCGCGGACGTCCGCAGCCCGGCACCGCGGGTGACGATCCGGTTCTGCCACTCCCCCGCGATCGTCGTCGCCAGGTAGACGCCGGTGGACTCCAGCAGGGCATCCCCCAAACCAGCGGGGATCGCGGGGAACGGCGGCACCTGGGCGCTCTGCGAGCGGGACTTGCGCCGCCAGCCCACGTACATGCCCCAGAGGCAGAGCAGGAAGAAGGCGACGATCGCCAGCACCAGCCAGAGGCGTTCCATCAGCAGATCTTCCCGTCCCGCGCGGTGATCCGCCCGCGCAGCAGCGTCGCGGTCACCACGCCGGGCAGCCGCATTCCCTCGTACGGGGTGTTGGCCGCGATGCTGGCCAGCTCCGCCCCCCGGACCGTCCACTCGGCATCCGGGTCGACGAGTGTCAGGTTCGCCGGCTCGCCGACCTCGATCGGACGGCCCTGGCCGGCCAGGTTGCCGATCTCGGCGGGCCGCTCGCTCATGACGCGGGCGACGCCGCGCCAGTCGAGCAGGCCGGTGCGGACCATCGTCTCGGCCACGATGGACAGTGCCGTCTGCAGCCCGAGCATGCCCGGCCGGGCCGCGCTCCACTCGACGTCCTTGTCCTGCACCGCGTGCGGCGCGTGGTCGGTGGCGACGCAGTCGATCGTCCCGTCCGCCAGTGCCGCCCGCAGCTTCTCCGCGTCCGACGACGTGCGCAGCGGCGGGTTCACCTTGTTCACCGGGTCGTAGGTGGCCAGGCGCTCGTCGGTGAGCAGCAGGTGGTGCGGCGTGACCTCCGCCGACACCTTCGTGCCGCGGTCCTTCGCCCAGCGCAGCACATCCGCCGTGCCCGCCGTCGAGACGTGGCAGACGTGCAGCCGGGCGTTCGCGTGCAACGCCAGCAGGCAGTCGCGGGCCACGATGGACTCTTCCGCCGCGGCGGGCCAGCCGGTGTAGCCGAGCCGGGCCGCGCGCTCGCCCTCGTGGGCCTGGGCGCCGACGGTCAGCCGCGGCTCCTCCGCGTGCTGCGCGATGACGACGTCCAGCGCGGTCGAGTACTCCAGCGCCCGGCGCATCAGCAGCGGGTCGGCGACGCAGAGGCCGTCGTCGGAGAACACCTTCACCCGGGCCTGCGAGTTCGCCATCGTGCCCAGCTCGGCGAGCTTCTCGCCCTTGAGCCCGACGGTGACCGCGCCGACCGGGTGGACGTCGACCAGGCCGGCCTCCTGCCCGCGCCGCCACACGTGGTCGACGACGACGGCGTTGTCGGCGACCGGGTCGGTGTTGGCCATGGCGAAGACCGCGGTGTAGCCGCCGAGCGCCGCCGCGGCCGAGCCGGTCTCGATCGTCTCGGTGTCCTCGCGGCCGGGTTCGCGCAGGTGGGTGTGCAGGTCGACGAAGCCCGGCAGCAGCACCTGGCCGTTCGCCTCGATGACTTCGGCGTCCTCGGGGACGTCGACGGCGCCGATCGCGGTGATCACGCCGTCCTCGATCAGGACGTCGACCGGGTCACCTTCGCCGTACGGGCGGGCGCCCTTGATCACGGTGCTCACGCGGCGGCTCCTTCGCTGGCCAGGAGGTGGTAGAGGACCGCCATGCGCACGTGGACGCCGTTGCGGACCTGTTCGGTGATGGCCGACGCCGGGGAGTCGGCGACCGCGGAAGCGATCTCCATCCCGCGCAGCATCGGGCCGGGGTGCAGGACGACCGCGTGGTCCGGCAGCAGCTTCTGCCGCCGTTCCGACAGGCCGTACGCGATGGAGTACTCACGCGCGCTCGGAAAGAAACCTCCGTGCATCCGTTCCGCCTGGACCCGCAGCATCATGACGGCGTCGACCGCGGGCAGCTCGGCGTCGAGGTCGTGCGAGACGGTGACCGGCAGGCTCTCGACGCCGTAGGGCAGCAGCGTCGGCGGCGCGACCAGCACCACCTCCGCGCCGAGGGCCGAGAGCAGGTGGATGTTCGAGCGGGCGACCCGGCTGTGCAGGACGTCCCCGACGATGGCGATCCGGCGGTCCTTGAGCGAGCCGAGGCGCTCGCGCAGCGTCGCCGCGTCGAGCAGGGCCTGCGTGGGGTGCTCGTGGGTACCGTCGCCGGCGTTGACCACCGACGTGCCGGGCTCGGCCAGCCAGCCCGCGAGGCGCTGGGCGGCACCGCTGGCCGGGTGGCGGACGATCACGCAGTCGGCGCCCGCGGCGGCCAGCGTCAGCGCCGTGTCCCGCAGCGACTCGCCCTTGTTGACCGAGGAGCTGGACGCGGAGACGTTGATCACGTCCGCGCTCATCCACTTCCCGGCGATCTCGAACGACACCCGGGTGCGGGTCGAGTTCTCGTAGAACAGGGTGATCACCGTGCGGCCGCGCAGCGTCGGCAGCTTCTTGACCTCGCGGCCGAGCAGGGTGTGCTTCAGCTCGTCGGCGGTGTCCAGGACGGCCGTGGCGACCGCCGGGTCCAGGCCGTCGGTGGCGAGCAGGTGCTTCACGAGTCCTCTCCAGGGGAGTCCGCGGGACGCAGCAGCACCGCGTCGCGGCCGTCGATCTCGGCCAGCAGGACGATCACGTCCTCGGCCCGGGCGGTCGGCACGTTCTTGCCCACGTAGTCGGCGCGGATCGGCAGCTCCCGGTGACCGCGGTCGACCAGCACGGCCAGCTGCACCGCACGGGGACGGCCGTGATCACGGAGGGCATCGAGCGCGGCCCGGATCGTCCGGCCGGAGAAGAGCACATCGTCGACCAGGATCACCACGCGGTCGTCGATGCCGTCGGCGGGCAGCTGCGTCTGTTCGAGCGCGCGCGGCGGGCGGCGGCGGAGGTCGTCCCGGTAGAGGGTGACGTCGAGGGCGCCGGTGGGCGGGCGGACCCCGGAGAACTCGCCGATCTTGTCGGCCAGGCGGACCGCCAGCGGCGTGCCCCGGGACGGGATGCCGAGCAACACGGGCGGGGTAGTGCTCTCCGCACCGTTCGCGGTCTTTTCGATGACCTGATGGGCCATTCGGGCGATCGTGCGCGCGACATCGCCGGCCGACAGGAGCTCGCGCTCCCCGGCCGAACCAGCCGCGCCACGCGGACGTGACGACAAACCGGACTCCTTCCCCGCCTCACCGGACGGGTCCTTAAAGGACGTCTGTTCCCCTGCTGGTCGGGGCTTTCGCACCGACAGTAGCAGGGACTTTGCTCAGCCTTACGGGTGGTGTGGCGTGATTCGCGGCAAGCTCCTGCTTGACCTGGTGACAACAATGCGTAACCATTACTCTGAGTATTCGACTCGAAGAGTCCCCGACCGGTCACCCCGACCGGGAGGGGGTGAAGAACGGAGAACGACCAGATGGGCGATTACGCCAAGGCGCTCGGGGCCAAGCTCCGCGGGATCCGCCAGCAGCAGGGCCTGTCCCTGCACGGGGTCGAGCAGAAGTCCGGTGGGCGCTGGAAGGCCGTCGTCGTCGGCTCGTACGAGCGTGGCGACCGTGCCGTCACCGTGCAGAAGCTGGCCGAGCTGGCCGACTTCTACGGTGTACCGGTGGTCGAGCTGCTGCCCGAGGGCCGGGTCCCCTCCGGTGCCGAGCCCGCCACCAAGATCGTGATCAACCTCGAGCGCCTGCAGCAGCTGCCGGCCGAAAAGGTGGGCCCGCTGGCCCGCTACGCCGCGACGATCCAGAGCCAGCGCGGCGACTACAACGGCAAGGTGCTCTCGATCCGCACCGAAGACCTGCGGTCCCTGGCGATCATCTACGACATGACCCCGGGCGAGCTCACCGAGCAGCTCATCGACTGGGGCGTCCTGCCGCCGGAGGCGCGTCCTTCCAAGGAGGACTGATAGCCGGTGCGCGAAGCCGACGCAGTGAGCGTTCCCCGGTGGGGCACCGGAGACGCTCACTGACTCGTCGGGGGGCTCGCAGCACCCGGATGTTTCTCGTCAGAGCACGGCGCGGAGGCGGTCGGCGATCGTGCCGATCCGGCCCAGGACGCCGTTGACGAACCGCGGCGAGTCGTCCGTGGACAGTTCCTTCGCCAGGCCGACGGCCTCGTCGATCGCGACCGGGTCCGGCACGTCCTCGGCCCAGAGCAGCTCGTAGACCCCGACCCGCAGCACCGCGAGGTCGACCTTCGGCATTCGCTCCAGGGTCCAGCCCTGCGCGTGCTCGGCCAGCAGCTCGTCGATCTGCGTCTTCCGGCCCGTCACGCCCTCGACCAGGCTGATCGTGTAGTCCGCGATCGGGTCGACGTCCGTCGCGCCGACGCGGTCGGCCAGCAGCGTCACCGCGTCGGTGTCACGCTGCGCGGCCTCGTACAGCATCTCCACCGCCCGGCGGCGCGCCTGCCTGCGGCTGATCGCGCCGCCGCGGTTCGGGTGGGGTTTCGAAGTCGGCATCAGCTGGAGACGCGGCCCAGGTAACGGCCGTCGCGGGTGTCGACCTTGATCTTCTCGCCGGTGGACAGGAACAGCGGGACCTGGATCTCCGCGCCGGTCTCCAGCGTCGCCGGCTTGGTGCCGCCGGTCGAGCGGTCGCCCTGCAGGCCCGGGTCGGTGTGCTGGACGACCAGCTCGACCGACGTCGGCAGCTCCACGTACAGCGGCTCGTTCTCGTGCACCGCGACCTGGACCTCGGTGTTCTCGAGCATGTAGTTGGCGTTGTCGCCGACGACCTCGGCCGGGACCGTGATCTGGTCGTAGGTGTCGCCGTCCATGAACACGAAGTCCTGGCCCTCCTTGTAGAGGTAGGTCATGTTCCGGCGGTCCACCGTGGCCGTCTCGACCTTCGTGCCCGCGTTGAACGTCTTGTCGACCACCTTGCCGGTGAGCACGTGCTTGAGCGTCGTGCGCACGAAGGCGCCGCCCTTGCCCGGCTTGACGTGCTGGAACGCGGTGACGGTCCACAGCTGGCCCTCGAGGTTGAGGACGAGCCCGTTCTTCAGGTCGTTGGTCGTGGCCACGAGCTTGCAGTCTCCTGTGTCGAATCTTCGGGTTCGGGGCCGCTGTCAGACGACCACGAGGTTCTTGGTGCTCAGGGTGAGGAGTTCGGGCTCCCCAGCCCGCACGACGAGCGTGTCCTCGATGCGCACGCCACCGTGCCCCGCGAGGTAGACGCCGGGCTCGACGGTGACCGCCATACCGGCGGACAGTGTACCGACGCCCGTGGCGGCGAAGCTGGGCGCCTCGTGAATCTGCAGGCCGACGCCGTGCCCGAGGCCGTGCGCGAAGTGTTCGCCGTGCCCGGCGTCCGCGATCACCTTCCGCGCCGCGGCGTCCACTTCGGACACTTCGGCGCCGGGCACGACGGCGTCGACGCCGGCCGCCTGGGCGGCGTGCACGAGGTCGTAGATCTCCCGCTGCCAGTCCGCGGGCTCGCCGAGGACGAAGGTGCGCGTCATGTCGGAGTGGTAGCCGTCGACGGTCGCGCCGAAGTCCATCTTCACGAAGTCGCCGCGCTTCAGCTCGGCATGCGTGGGCTGGTGGTGCGGGATGGCCGAGTGCGCCCCGGCGGCGATGATGGAGGCGAAACTGGGGGCGCTGGAGCCGTGCTCCAGCATGCGGTTCTCCAGGTCACGGGCGATTTCCAGCTCGGTCCGCCCGGGCCGCAGCCCGCCGGCGGCGACGAGGTCGTCCAGCGCCCGGTCCGCGGCGGCGCACGCCTGGCGCAGCGCCTCGATCTCCGCTTCGTCCTTCACCACGCGGAGCCGCTCGACCAGCCCGGGAGTCCTGGTCAGGGGCACTTCCTCCGTGAGCGCTTCGTACTCCTCCACGCTCACGTGCTGGCTCTCGAAGCCGACCCGCCCGTAGGTCTTCGCGTCCTTCGCGGCGCGGCTGACGAGGGCGGCGGCGCTGGCCCGGTCGACGACCTTGTCGAGGTCGGGCACCTCGGCGGCCGACTGGGTGGTGTAGCGGCCGTCGGTGCAGAAGAGCGTCTTCTCGTCGCCGCCGGCGTGCAGCAGCACGGCGGCGTTCGAGCCGGTGAACCCGGTCAGGTAGCGGATGTTCAGCAGATCGGTGACCAGCAGCGCGTCGACACCGGCTTCGGTCAGAAGCCCGCGCAGCGCGGCACGGCGTCGTCCATGGGTTTCAGGCACGGCTCCCACCCTAGTGCGCGGCCTTCCCGGGGGAAGCGACTCGCCAGTAGGCCGCCTACACTCCGCAGGATGAGCGCCTGGGTGATTCGCGGACTCGGGATGGCGGTGCTGCACGGCGCGGCCATCACCCTGCTGGCCAAGTACGCCGTCTACCACCCGACCGAGCAGACCGCGGTGGTGGCGCTGGCGCTGGCGGTGCTCGTCGGAGCCGCGGCGCTCTGGAGCGCGGTCGACGCGTGGCGCGGCCTGCCCGACCGCGGCCGCGTGTGGTTCATCGCGGCGCTGATCGCCGGGCCGGTGGCGGGGATCCTGTACGTGGTGGGCCGCGCGGTCTTCGTCGACCAGACGGGGGTGTCGGAGCTGGGCGGAGCACTCACCGGCGGAGCGGCGTTCTCGGCCCTGCTGGTGCTGATCCCGGCCGGGCTCGGGTTGTTCGTCGGCGGGCGGATCGGGCGGTCCCGGCCGTCGGACGAGGAACCGGCGGCCGACGGTCCCGCCGAGCCCCCGCGGCCGCAGCCTCGACCCCGGCCTCGCCCGCGCCCGGCTCGCCGCGGTCAGCCGGCCGGTGAGGAACCCCGCGGCTAGCGTCGCGAGCTGTTTGACGTTCGGGCCGAGCGCCCCAATGTGGCGTTCGGTGCGTCCAACGCACCCAATGTGGCGTTCGGTGCGTCCAACGCACCCAATGTGGCGTTCGGTGCGTCCAACGCAACCAACGCCACATTGGGGCGCTCGTTCAGCTCCGCCCTGCCGGACTCAGCCCAGCAGGGCACCCCGCGGATAGGCGTTCCACTGCTCGGCCGTCACCGGGTGCGCCGCCGAGCCGTTGGCCGCGACGACCCCCGCGTCCGGTACCCGCCACAGGCGCCGGTCGTCGAGGATCAAGCCGAGGCCGCCGCCCGGGGCCTGGACCGCCTCCGCTCCCGGGCGCAGCCGGGCCGCCACCGGGAGCTCCGCCACCGCCGGCGGCGCCTTCTCCAGCAGCTCGCCGGCCAGCACCGCCGCGACCGAGCGCCGGTCGATCCGCACCCGCTTGCCGGACCGGACCAGGTCCATCGTCCGCTCCGGCGACGGCATCGTCACGCCGTCGAACGTCGCGGCGACCCGGCCGGGGTTGCCGCAGGCCTGGCTGCCCAGCAGGTCCAGCCCGAAGTGCCGCAGGTCGGTCGGCGCGCCGGCCCCGCCGAGCGTGGTCGCGCGCACGACGTCGAACGGCACCCGGTCACACGGGTCAGCCGACGACAGCGGCGCGTGCCCGTCGGCCCGCCGCACCAGCCCCGGCCCTTCCTTCCACGGCCCCGGGATCACCACCGGCTGGAACGGGTGCTCGGTGAAGTCCGCCGTCCAGAACGTGAGGGTCGTCCCGCCGTCGGTCTCGTGCGCGACGACGAACGCGGCGAGCGCCCCGACCCACATCAGGTCCGCGCTGAAGCCGTCGACGATCGACCGGGCGCGCGGCGCCGACGTCGACGCCACCGGCACGAACCCGCCGACGTCCAGGGCCTGCACGCCGGACCCGAACGCCGGGTCGCGCGAGCGGAGCAGGAACTGGCCCGCGCCGTTCCCGCCCGCCGCGCGGCCGGTGGTGTCGGTGAACATCAGGTAGAACCAGCCGTCGAGATAGACCACCGACGGCTGGCCCGCGCCGTAGACGTTCGCGCGGTGCACGTCGTGCGACGGCCCGAGGATCGGCCGCCCGCCGGCCGCGCGGGTCCAGTGGACGCCGTCGGGGCTGGTCGCGAGCCCGATGGCGTTGCCGAGCGCGTGGTCGCCGGCCGCGCCGGTGTAGTACAGGTAGTACGTCGAGCCGACCCGCAGCACGGACGGATCGCAGGTGTGCATGCCGTCGAACTGCCCGGGCGCGCCGGAGAACACGGCCGCCGGGATGCCGCCGCCCGGCCCGGTGAACGGCCCGTCGAGGGACTGCGCCTGGGCGTAGAGGATGTCGTCGCCCGCCGGCCCGGCGCCGCCGTACTGGCTGCACCACCACATCCGGGTCTGCCCGTGGTCGAGCATCACCGACGGCCCGTAGTTGTAGACGGCGTCCGCCCCACCGGCGGCGATCACGCCACCACTCTGCCGGGGGTCACCCGAAGCGAGTTTGACGTCGGTGGGCCGCGACGGCCCGGCGGTCTTCCCGCCGGCGATCGCCGGCTGCTCCCCCGCCGCCTGCGGCTGGGCGTACCCCTGGGTGCAGCCCGCGACCAGAAGCCCCGCCAGGACACCGGCGAAGAAGGCACGAGCGGGTCGCCGACCCCCACGACGAAACGGCTGCACGACATCGGAGTGTAGCGAGACCCGACTCGTCCGAGTGGCGGACACCCGGTCGACGGACACTCGGTCCAGCGAGGGTGCCCGCGCGTCGGGTGTCTTGAACGACTCGTTCATGTCTTCGGACGACATGAACGAGTCGTTCAAGTCACTTCCCTGCCGCGGGACCTTCCGCCGCGACCAGCTCGACCTCGAAACCGGCGTCGTTCTCCAGGTACGCCGCGTAGTGGGCGGGGCCGCCCGCGTGCGGGTACCGGTCGGCGAACAGCGGCCGCCAGCCGTGCTCGGGTGCCCGGGCGGCCAGGTCGTCGATCTGGGCGCGGGTCGCCACGTGCAGCGCCAGGTGGTTCAAGCCCGGGCGCAGGCGGTCGTGCTCCGGCGCGCTCAGCGCGGGCGACGCTTCGACCACGACGTACGTCCCGCCGAGGCGCCAGCTGACTCCGGCGGGCCAGCGCTGGAACTCGCGCCAGCCGAGCTCGCCGAGCAGCCAGCCCCAGCTCCGCTCGGCTTCGGCGAGGTCCGGCACCCACAGCTCGACGTGGTGCGGCCGCCCGTGGACGGCCGGCAGCGCGACCAGCACCCGGTGCAGGTCGCCGTAGTGGATGCCGCCGCCGACGTCGAGGAAGCCCAGGCGCGCGGCCACCTTCCGGCTCGCGGCGTTGTTTTCGTGCACCAGTGCCCAGACCGCGGGCAGGCCGAGTGCGTGGAGCCCGTGGTCCAGCACCGCCCGCGCGGCCTCCGTGGCCAAGCCCTGCCCGGCGTGCGCGGACGCGACGTAGTAGCCCAGCTCGGGCACCCCGCCCGGCAGTTCCGACGAGGGCCGCAGGTGCGCGACGCCGGCGACCTCGCCGTCGCGCTCGATCACCCAGTGGCCCTGGCCGACCGGGCCGCGGTAGGCGAGGCGCCGGTCGACCATCGCGCTCGCCGCCGCCGGGTCGGAGAAGTCCGCGGCGAAGAACCGGCTCATCTCCGGGTCGGCGAACACCTTCACGACGGCTTCGCGGTCCGCCTCGGTCAGCGGCCGCAGCGTCAGCCGTGGCGTAGTGAGCAGCGTCATCCCGGGTGCGCGGCGAGCCAGCGCAGCGCCAGCGGGTAGCCGTCGACGCCGAGGCCCGCGATCACCGCCGTCGCGATGTCCGAAAGCACGCTGTGGTGCCGGAACTCCTCCCGCTTGTGCACGTTCGAGATGTGCAGCTCGATCAGCGGTGCGGACAGCTGCGCAGCGGCGTCGCGCACCGCGATCGAGTAGTGCGTCCACGCGCCGGCGTTGAGGACGACCGGGTGGCCGCCGTCGGCGGCTTCGTGCAGCCAGCCGACCATCTCGCCCTCGTGGTCGGTCTGCCGGACCTCGACCTCGATCCCCAGCTCGTCGCCGGTCTTGACGCACAGCGCCGCGAGGTCGTCGTGGGTGGTCGAGCCGTAGACCGACGGCTCGCGCTTGCCGAGCCGTCCGAGGTTGGGGCCGTTGAACACGAACACCTTCACAGCAGCACGCTCCCGCCGCTCTTGGTGTCGTCCGCCGCGATCGCCGAATACGCGGCGGCGAGCAGCGCCGGGTCCGGGCCCTCGAGCCGGCCGGGCTTGCCGAGCCCGTCGAGGACGACGAACCGCAGCACCCCGGAGCGGGTCTTCTTGTCGCCCTTCATGGTTTCCAGCAGCTGGGGCAGCGCGTCGGCGTCGTAGGTCGTCGGCAGGCCCAGCAGCTTGAGCACGGCGGCGTGCCGCTCGGCCGTGGCGTCGTCGAGCCGCCCGGCCAGCCGCGCCAGCTCGGCGGCGAACACCAGGCCGACACTGACCGCGGCGCCGTGGCGCCACCGGTACCGCTCCCGGCGCTCGATCGCGTGGCCGAGGGTGTGGCCGTAGTTGAGGATCTCCCGCAGGTCGGACTCGCGCAGGTCGGCGGCCACGACGTCGGCCTTCACCCGGATCGACCGCCGGACCAGCTCGGCCAGCACGTCACCGGTCGCGTCGAGCGCGACGGCCGGATCGGCCTCGATCAGCTCGAGGATCCGCGGGTCGGCGATGAAGCCCGTCTTGACGACCTCGGCCATCCCGGCGACGAGCTCGTTCGGCGGCAGCGTCTCCAGCGTCGCGAGGTCGGCGAACACCGCGCTCGGCTCGTGGAACACGCCGACGAGGTTCTTGCCCGCCTCGGTGTTGATGCCGGTCTTGCCGCCGACCGCGGCGTCGACCATGCCGAGCAGCGTGGTCGGCACGTTGACCAGCCGGACCCCGCGCATCCAGGTGCCCGCGACGAACCCGGCGAGGTCGGTGACGGCGCCGCCGCCGAGGCCGACCACGACACCGCGGCGGTCGAGCCCGATCCGGCCGAGCACCTCCCAGCAGAAGCTCGCGACGGTCAGCGCCTTGCCGTCCTCGGCGTCCGGGATCTCGACGCGGTGGGCGTCGAGCCCGGCCGCGTTCAGCTCGTCCCGGATGGCCTCGGCCGTGGTCGTCAGCGTGGGCGGGTGGATCAGCGCGATCTTCGAGGCGTCGGCCAGCTGCGCGGTCAGGTCGCCGAGCAGGCCGCGCCCGACCACGACGTCGTAGGGGTGGGCGGTGGCGACCGGGATGCGCACCGGGTCGGACAGCGCCGAATCAGACACTGGGACGATCACTCCTTGGCTTCGGCGGGGGCGAGCCGCGCGGTGAGGTCCGCGACGATCTCGGGGGGCGTCCGGTCGTCGGTGACGACCTCGACGGTGGCGACCTCGCGGTAGACGGGCACCCGCTCGTCGAGCAGTTTCTTGAAGGTGGCGCGGGGATTCACGCCGGCCAGCAGCGGCCGCGCGCTCGAAAGGCCGGTGCGCTGCACGCCGGCCGCCAGGCCGACGTTGAGGAACACGACGACGTGCCCGGCCAGCCGGGCACGCGTGGCGGGGGTGAGCGGCGCGCCGCCGCCGAGGGACAGCACGCCGTCGTGCTCCGCCAGCGCGGTGGCGACGGCTTCTGCTTCGAGCGCGCGGAAGGCGGGTTCACCGTCCTCGGCGAAGATGTCGGCGATGCTGCGCCCGGCACGTGCGACGATGTCGTCGTCGCTGTCCCGGAACGCGACGCCGAGCGCCGCCGCCAGCAGCGGCCCGACCGTGCTCTTGCCCGAGCCCGGCGGGCCGATGACCACCGCGCGAGGGCTCACCACCGCTCCTCGAGGGCCTTGAGGTACGCCTCGGCGTTGCGCTTGCTCTCGGCCAGGGAGTCGCCGCCGAACTTCTCCAGCGCGGCGTCGGCGAGGACGAGCGCCACGACCGACTCCAGCACGACCCCGGCACGGGGCACCGCGCAGACGTCGGAGCGCTGGTGGATCGCGACCGCGGACTCGCCGGTCTTGACGTCTACTGTGGACAGTGCTTTCGGGACGGTCGAGATCGGCTTCATGGCAACGCGAACCCGCAGCGGTTCACCGTTGGTGATCCCGCCTTCGAGGCCGCCCGCGCGGTTGGACCGGCGGGTGACGCCGACCGGGCCGGAGCCGCGGTCGATCTCGTCGTGCGCCTGGCTGCCCCAGCGACGGGCGGTCGTGAAGCCGTCACCGACCTCGACGCCCTTCATCGCCTGGACGCCCATCAGCGCGCCGGCCAGCCGCGCGTCGAGCCGGCGGTCCCAGTGGACGTGGGAGCCGAGGCCCGGCGGGAGCCCGTAGGCGAGGACCTCGATGACGCCGCCGACGGTGTCGCCCGCCTTCCGCACGGCGTCGACCTCGGCGACCATGGCGTCGGTGCCCTCCTGGCTGAAGGAGCGCACCGGGCTCTCGTCGATGGCGGCCAGATCCCCGGGCTGCGGGAGGGCACCCTCGGGCGCGTCCGCGCCGCCGATCGAGACGACGTGGCTGAGGATCTCGACGCCGAGCAGCTGCTTGAGGAAGTTCCGGGCGACCGTGCCGAGCGCGGTCCGTGACGCCGTCTCGCGGGCGCTGGCCCGCTCCAGGACGGGACGGGCCTCCTCGAAGCCGTACTTCTGCATGCCGGGCAGGTCGGCGTGGCCCGGACGGGGCCGGGTGAGCGGTTCGTTGCGCGCGAGGCCTTCGAGCACGTTCGGGTCGACCGGGTCGGCCGCCATGACCTGCTCCCACTTGGGCCACTCGGCGTTCTCGATCTGCACAGCGACGGGGCCGCCCTGGGTGAGGCCGTGGCGCACGCCGCCGAGGAACTCGATGTGGTCGGTCTCGAAGCCCATCCGGGGGCTGCGGCCGAAGCCGAGGCGGCGCCGGGCCAGCTGTTCGGTGACGTCGGCGGTGGTGACGGCGACACCGGCGGGCATCCCTTCGAGCACGGCGGCCAGCGCGGGTCCGTGCGATTCACCTGCGGTGATCCAGCGCAACATGGGCTCAATCCTGTCACGGATGCCGGGCGGAGCGGAAAGGTGTTCCGGTCAGGGCGCACCCGGGAAGATCGCGCCGAGCCGGGTGGCCGTGAGCAGTGCGGGACCGTGTGGCACGCGCCTGCGGCGTGACTGAAAGCGGAACTCGCGTGATTGGGAGGGCATCACCTGTGATTGGGAGGGCATCACCTGTGATTGGGAGGGCATCACCTGTGATTGGGAGGGCATCACCTGTGATTCAAGGGGCATCACGGCGGGTGAGGGCGGGTGGGCTCATCCGGGACCCCCTGCGGCCCGGATGAGCCCTGCCCTCACAACGTCAGCCGGAGCAGGGGTAGTCCGCTGCCCAGGCGGACTTCCAGCGCCGCCAGGTCCGACTGCCGCAAGGCCGTGCCGATCGAGAGGCGGGCCGTGTTGTCCGGGACCGCCTTCCACGTCGCCAGCTGCGTCTCCTCGCCCGAACGCGCGATCGCGACCAGGACGTACTCGCCGCCGCTGCGGCCGCCCGTGTAGCTGCACGTCATGTCGACCTGCGTGCCCCACGAGAACGCCGCCAAGCGGGCGTCCGCGCGGACCGGGAACCGCCCCAGTGCCGTCAGCTCCGTCGACGGCGGCGGAGCGGGCTCGGGCCACGCCGCCACGACGCCCAGCGCCACGCACGCCGACACCGCCACCGCGGCCGAGACCGCCGTCACCGCGGTGCGGACGCGGCGGCCGCGCCGCACCCGCTTGAGCACCGTGGGCAGCAGGTCGGGAGGCGGTGGGCCGGCGTCGGGCACGACCGCGGGCGCGTCGACCCTGGCCAGCAGGCCGGGCAGGCCGGCCAGTTCGCGGACCGAGGCCGCGCACCGGTCGCAGGTGCGGAGGTGCTGCTCGAAGCGCTGCCGGTCCTCGGGGGCGAGCGCCCCGAGGACGTACGCGGCGTCGAACGTCGCGAACGGGTCTTCGCTCACTGGGTCACCCCCCTTTCCTCGAGTACCAGCCGCAGTGCGCGCAACGCGTAGTGCGTGCGCGACTTGACGGTCCCTTCGGCCACGCCCAGCCGCAGCGCGGCGTCCGCCACGGAATAGCCCTGGAAGTAACACAGCAGCAGGACCTCGCGGTGCCGTTCCGACAGCTCGGCCAGCGCCTCGGCGACCAGCCAGCCCTGCACCGCGCGGTCGGTGCCGTCGGCGACCGCGCGTTCCGGCGGCCGGTCGGTCACCACTTCCGACCGGGCCGACGCGGACCGCCAGCCGTCGATCGCGATCCGCCGCGCCACCGTGAACAACCAGGCCCGTGCCGACCCCTGCGACTGGTCCAGCACCGCCGTCGAGCGCCAGGCCCGCAGCAGCGTCTCCTGGACGACGTCCTCGGCCCGGACCCGGTCCCCGGAGGTCAGCTGGAGCGCGTAGGACCACAGCGCGGCCGCGTGCTCCTCGTGCAGCGCGCGCATCAGCGCCTCTTCGGCGACGTCCTTCACCGGTGCGGACCTAGACCGTCGCGCGGCGCCGGTCCTTCACGAACAGCAGCGCCAGACCGCCCACGATGCAGACGGCTTCGGTGATCACGCCCCAGTACTCCGGCTGGCTGTTGAACTGGTCGTGGTTGCCCATGAACCCGACCGTCGCGGCCAGGACGTACGCCCCGAGCGTCAGCGCGCCGAAGCCGAACGCGCCCAGCGCGGGCAGCCAGTGCCGCCAGGCCAGGACGGCGATCGCGAGCACCAGCCCGGCGATCGCGTCGAGCAGGAACAGCGTGCCGGTGATGCCCGAGTAACCCTGCGTCCACAAGAAGTAGTGCACACCCGCCGAGCCGAGCAATGCGGCCGCCACGACGATGCGTAGAACCCAACTCACCATGATCGTTCCTCCACTCCACACCCACTCCGCTACATACACGGAACAGGGGCCGATCCGGTTCACCGCGGATTGAACCGATCGGGTGGCGATCTCGTTTAGGAGGGCATGACAGCCGAACTGCACTCCCGCCGCACCGTCTTGACCACGGGTGCCACTGTCGCCGGTGCCGCCGTCGGCGCCGTCGCGCTCACCGCCTGCGGGACGGACTCCGGACCGAAGGCCGGCACCGCCCAGGCCCCGATCGCCGCCGGGACGCCGCTGGTCGCGCTCGCCGACGTCCCGGTCGGGCAGGCGAAGGCGGCGAAGGCCCCGGACGGCTCCGACGTGATCGTGGCCCGGACGTCCGAGTCGGCCGCCGCGGCGTTCAGCGCCGTCTGCACGCACCAGGGCTGCACGGTCGCCCCGAAGGGCGCCGACCTGGTCTGCCCGTGCCACGGCTCGGTCTTCAACGCGCTCACCGGCGAGGTCAAGCAGGGCCCGGCGAACAAGCCGCTGCCGTCGGTGCCGGTCAAGGTCGAGAACGGGAAGGTCGTCACCGGCTGACGGGCCGGTCGCGCGAACGGGCCCTTGTGGACGCACAAGGGCCCGTTCGCGCGCTTTCCGGGGGTCGGGGTGGCGAAGCCCCCGGCCCGGGGCGAAGCCCCGGTTGTTACCGCGTTACAAGAGCTGCTCAGGCGTCCCAGGCGAACAGCCGATCGCCGGCCGCGACGTCGCGCTCCGTGTCCAAACCGGACAAAACCTCCGCCGCCGCGTCCAGCGCGACGACCGGGACGATGGCCGAGTAGCCCGCCGCGGTCACCGCCTCCGGGTCCCAGCTGACGATCGGCTGGCCGGCCCGCACCTGCTCGCCCTTGACGACGTGCAGCGTGAAGCCCTCGCCCTTCTCCTTGACCGTGTCGATGCCCAGGTGGACCAGCACGGCCTTGCCGTCCTCGGTCGCCACGACGAAGGCGTGCGGGTGCAGCGTCGCGATCGTGCCGTCGACCGGCGCGACCGCGTCCGACCGCCCGCCCGAGGGCTGCACCGCGATGCCTGGGCCCACCATGGCCTGCGCGAACACCGGGTCGGGGACCTCGGTGATCGGCACCACGCGCCCGGCGACCGGGCTGAGGACCTCGAGGCTCACAGCAGGTCCTCGATGTCGCTGGCGATCGTGTCCGCCTCCGGCCCGACGATCACCTGCAGGGCCGTCGACCCCATCTTGACCACGCCCATCGCGCCGGCCTTCTTGAGCGCCGCCTCGTCGACGAGGCTCATGTCCTCGACCTCGCAGCGCAGCCGCGTGATGCAGCCCTCGACCTCGGTGAGATTGTCCGCGCCGCCGAGTGCCGCGAGGATCTTTTCGGGCCTGTCATCCGCCATCGCGGTCTCCTTGATCACTGTTTGTTCCCAACCTGACGCGAACCGCGCATCCACCTGTACTACGCCGTTCGTCGGCATGCACCCCGCCGCGGGCCACGAACGGATAACGGTGGTTGACACCCGTCCGCACGGCGGAGCATCCTGCCCCATCAGATCATTGGTCTAGACCGGAACGTACCAATGTTCCGGGCCGGACGCGAGCACCGGTCTCCGGTGAACGCCAGAACGAGGAGGGTGACGCCGATGAGCGCGGCAGCGCACGTCCCGCCACCCGACCGGGTCGTCAACGGGCCCACGCCCAAGCACGCCCAGCTGCGGGAGATCCTCCGCCGCACGGTGGAGCGCGAGCTCCCGCCGGGTGCGCCGATCCCGTCGGAACGCGAGCTGGCCCAGCGCTACGGCGTGTCGCGGCTCACGGTCCGGTCGGCGATCGGCAAGCTGGTCGAGGAGGGCCTGCTCGCCCGGGTCCGCGGCAAGGGCACGTTCACCGCGGCCCGGCGGATGGAGCTGCAGCTCTACCTGATGTCGTTCACCGACGACATGCGGAGGCGGGGGCTGACCCCGACGACCGAGGTGGTCTCGGCGGCCACCGAGGTGCCGCCCACCGCCTCGGCGCACGCTCTCGGCCTGGCCGAGGGTGCTCGCGCGCACCACCTGGTGCGCTTGCGCCACGCCGACGGCGTGCCCCTGGCCGTCGAACGTGGCTGGTACCACGCGGGCCGGGCCCCCGGCCTGCTCGAGCTCGATCTGACCCAGTCGATCTACGCGCAGCTGGCCGAGACGTACTCCGTGCGTCCCGACCGGGCGTGGCAGACGGTCTGGGCCGAAGGCGCGGACCGCGAGACGGCCCGGCTGCTCGGCATGCGCGCCGGCAGCCCGCTGCTCGTGTTCCGGCGGGTCTCCAGCGCGAACGGCGACCCCATCGAAGACATCACGTCCTGGTACCGGGGAGATCACTACCAGGTGACCATGCAGTTGGACCGGAACACCCCGGAGCCCGGTCAACCACCCCACTATGGAGGATCCAGATGAGCACCACCACCGCGGAGGGGGCGAAGAAGGGCGGCGGAGGTCTCGCCGGCCTGCAGCGCTTCGGCCGCAGCCTCATGCTCCCCATCGCCACACTCCCGGCGGCCGGCCTGCTGAGCCGGCTGGGCCAGCCGGACGTCCTCGGTTCGGACGGCCTGGGCTGGGACAAGGTCGCCGACGTAGTCGGTGCGGCAGGCGGTGGCCTGTTCGACTGGCTCCCGCTGCTGTTCGCGATCGGTATCGCCGTCGGCTTCGCCCGCAAGGGCGACGGCTCCACGGCGGTCGCCGCGGCCGTCGGCTGGGTCGTGTTCAACAAGGTCATCCAGGCCATCGCGCCGATCAAGAGCCAGGAAGGCTACAAGGCCGGCTGGGACCTGGCCCCGATCCACTGGCCGTACAGCGTCCTGACCGGCATCGTGTCCGGCATCGTCGCGGCGCTGCTGTGGCAGCGCTACTACCGCATCAAGCTGCCCGCCTGGCTGGCGTTCTTCGGCGGCCGCCGGTTCGTGCCGATCATCACCGCGTTCGCGATGATCATCCTGGGTGTCGTCTTCGGCATCGTCTTCAAGTGGGTCGACGCGGGCATCCACAACATCGGCGAGGTCGTCGTCGGTTCCCCGGTCGTCGGTGGCGGGATCTACGGCTTCCTGAACCGCCTGCTCATCCCGGTCGGTCTGCACCAGCTGCTGAACGTCCCGGTGTGGTTCATCTTCGGCGGCGGCGACCTGACCAACTTCTTCAACCACGTGCAGGGCTCCGGCACCTTCATGACCGGCTTCTTCCCGGTGTTCATGTTCGCCCTGCCCGCCGCCGCGCTGGCGATCTGGCAGACCGCGCGCCCGGCGCAGAAGAAGGTCGTCGGCGGTGTGATGATCGCGGCCGCGCTGACCTCGTTCATCACCGGTGTCACCGAGCCGATCGAGTTCTCGTTCATGTTCGTCGCGTGGCCGCTGTACATCTTCCACGCGGTCATGACCGGCATCACGCTGGCCGTCGTGAACGCCCTGGGCATCAAGCTGGGCTTCTCGTTCTCCGGCGGCGCGATCGACTTCGCGCTCAACTCGAGCCTGGACACCGCGCACAAGGCGTGGCTGCTCATCCCGATCGGCCTGATCCTGGCGGTCATCTACTACTTCGTGTTCCGGATCGTCATCACGAAGTGGAACCTGCGCACGCCGGGCCGTGAGGACGACTCGATCGAGGCGGACCTCGAGCGGTCCGCCGCGAAGTAACATCCGTACCGACGTAAAACCTTGTAGCGAGAGGACGAACATGCCGGAGAAACGCGTCGCCGTGGCCAGCAAGGTGGGGCTGCACGCCCGGCCGGCCGCGCTGGTGGCGAAGGCGGCCGCGGCGCAGCCCGTCGCGGTGCAGATCGCCAAGGCCGGCGGGAGCCCGGTGGCCGCCGGCAGCGTGCTCAACCTGATGACGCTGGCCGCCGGGTACGGCGACGAGGTCGTCATCAGCGCCGAGGGCGAGGGCGCCGAGGAGGCCGTGGAAGCGGTCGCCCAGCTCGTCGCCACCGACCTCGACGCCTGACGAACACCCCGCGAAGGCCTTCGCACCGGTCCCCGACACCGGTGCGGAGGCCTTCGTTTCGTAGGGTGGGCGCATGGAGAGCGTGCGCCTGATCGACGAGTGGCCGGTGGACAACGCCGCGACGGCCGTGGTGACGGCGGACGGCAGCGTCGTGGGCAGCCACGGCGACACCGCGCGGAAGTTCCGGCTGGCCTCGGTCACCAAGCCGCTCACCGCCTACGCCGCGCTCATCGCGGTCGAAGAGGGCGTCGTCGAACTCGACACGCCGGCCGGGCCCGAGGGCTCGACCGTGCGGCACCTGCTGGCCCACACCTCCGGGCTCGCCTTCGACGCGCACAAGGCGATGGCCGCGCCGGGCACGCGGCGGCTCTACTCCAACGCCGGGTTCGAGCAGCTGGCCGACGCGCTCGCCGAGCACTCCGGCATCCCCTTCGCGCAGTACCAGGCCGAGGCGCTGTTCGGCCCGCTCGGCATGGCGAACACGACCCTCGACGGCTCGCCCGCGTCCGGCGCGGTGTCCACTGTGGACGACCTGGCCGCGTTCGCCGCCGAGCTGCAGGCCCCCAAGCTGCTGGACCCGGCCACCGTCGCCGAGGCGACGAACGTCGTGTTCCCCGGCCTTTCCGGCGTGCTGCCCGGGTTCGGCCACCAGAAGCCCAACGACTGGGGCCTCGGCTTCGAAATCCGCGACCACAAGAGCCCGCACTGGACCGGCGCGAACAGTTCGCCGCGGACCTTCGGGCACTTCGGCCAGTCGGGCACGTTCCTCTGGACCGACCCGGACGCCGGCGCGGCCTGCGTCGCCCTGACCGACCGCGCGTTCGGCCCGTGGGCCGCCGAGGTCTGGCCACGCTACACCGACGCCGTGCTGGCGGAACTGCGCGCGTGAACGCGCTTTCCCGGCCGAGGGAAATTCGCCGACCGGCGGTGATGGCCAACGGCCCGGGCGGGACAGGGTCCAAAGACCCTGCCCTCACCACCGTGCCGGGTGATGTCATCTAAGGGTGCAGGCCCGCCGCCGGGCTGGTGCGGGGACCTCGAGCCCCGGCGGGCCGCACACCTTCACTCCATCAGGCGGATCGGCTTCCCGGCCTGGTAGGCGGCGATGTCCTCGACCGCGTCGCCGTAGAAGATCTCGTAGGTCTCCTGCGCGACGAACCCGATGTGCGGCGTCAGCACCGCGTTGTCGAGTGTCCTCAGTGGATGGTCGGCGGGGAACGGCTCGATGTCGTAGACGTCGAGCGCCGCGGCGCGGATCTCCTTGCGCCGCAAGGCGTTCACCAGCGCGGCCTCGTCGACGATCGGGCCACGGGAGGTGTTCACCAGCAACGCGGTGGGCTTCATCGCGGCGAGCTCGGCCGCCCCGACCAGGCCGCGGGTGCGCTCGCTGAGCACCAGGTGGACCGACAGCACGTCGGAGCGGGCGAACAGCTCCTCCTTGGACACCGCGGTGACGCCGTGCGGATCGGCCTTCTCCTGCGTCAGGTTCTGGCTCCAGGCGATGGTCTCCATGCCGAAGACCTGCCCGATCTTCGCCGCGCCCGCGCCGAGCCTGCCGAGGCCGAGCAGGCCGAGCGTCTTGCCGTGCAGCATGGTGCCGACGGTCGTCTGCCAGCCGCCCTCGCGCATGGACCGGAACTCCTGCGGCAGGTTCCGCGACGCGGCGAGGATCAGCGCCCAGGTGTGCTCGGCGGTCGGCGCCCCGAGGTAGCCGGTGGCCGACACGACGACGCCGTTGCGCCGTGCCGCCGCGACGTCGATCGCCGCGTTCCGCTTGCCCGTGCTGACCAGCAGCTTCAGGTCGGGCAGCCGGTCGAGCACCTCGGCCGGGAAGCGGGTGCGCTCGCGCATCGCGACGATCGCCTCGAAGCCCTGCAGCTGCCCGACGACGTCGTCCAAGGGCTTGGTGAAGACCGTGATGTCGGCCTTGAGCGAGTCCCAGTCGCCGAAGGTGAGGGCGACGTTCTGGTAGTCGTCGAGAATCGCGATCCGCATGGCCTCACCGTAGCCAGCCGCGGCCGCCCCCGCGGACCAGGGGCGACGTGACGCCCAGCACTCTTGAACACGTTCAGAAACGGCGCTACCGTCATCCTGAACACGTTCAAAACCTGGAGGAACCATGGATCCGATCGTCGTCGCCTATGCGCTCTACCTGCTCATCAGCGTCCCGCTGACCGTGCTCGTGGCCCGGACGCTGAGCAAGCACGGCCGCGTCTTCCTCACTGAGGTCTTCGCCGACAGTCCCGGCCTGGCCACCGCCGTCAACCAGCTCCTGGTCGTCGGCTTCTACCTGATCAGCCTCGGTTTCGTGACGCTGTTCCTGACCAGCAGCGCCGAGGTGCCCACCGCCCGGGAGGTGTTCGAGCTGATCTCGGTGAAGGTCGGCACGGTCGCGCTCGTCCTCGGCTTCATGCACCTGACGAACGTGCTGGTCTTCAACGGCATCCGGCGCCGTCACCTGGCCCCGAAGCCCCCCTCGGTCCCGGTGCCGGTTCCGGTGCCCTTCGCCGGCCAGGTCCCGCCCTACCCCGCGCGGTGACGCACCCCGGCGCTAACGTGCTGCGCGTGGCCAAGAGCGAGGAAACGCGGTCCCTGATCGTCACGACCGCGATGCGGCTGTTCACCGAGAACGGCTACGACCGCACGACGATGCGGGCGATCGCCGCGGAAGCGGGCGTCTCCGTCGGGAACGCCTACTACTACTTCTCCTCGAAGGAACAGCTGGTCCAGGGCTTCTACGACGAGATCGCCCGGCAGCACCTGGCCGCGGCCCGATCGCTGCTGGACGGCGAAACCGGCTTCGCGGCGCGCCTGCGTGCGGTGCTGCTGTGCTGGCTCGACATCGCCGAGCCCTACCACCGGTTCGGCACGCAGTTCTTCGTCAACGCGGCCGACCCGGAGTCGCCGCTGAGCCCGTTCAGCGACGACTCCTCGGCCGCCCGCGAAGCGTCGATCGGCCTCATGCGCGAGGTCGTCGACGGCTCCGACGTCAAGCTCGACCCGGAACTGCGGGACCAGCTGCCCGAGTTGCTCTGGCTCGGTCAGATGGGCGTGGTGCTGTTCTGGGTCCACGACCGCTCGCCCGGCACGAAACGCAGCCGGATGCTCGTCGAGCGCAGCGTCCCGCTGATCGCCCGGCTCGCCGCGCTCTCCCGGCTGCGGGTGTTCCGCCCGGTCAGCCGGGAGGTCGTCGACCTCATCCGCGAGCTGGCGAAGCGGGACTGACCGCCCGGAAGTACAGGAACCGCGGCTTGGTGCGCAGGTTCGCGGCCCACTTCGGGTCGGCCTCGCCGGCTTCCGGCACCGGCATCGGCTCGACCAGGCGGTCGACCTCGAACCCGGCGTCGCGCACCGCCTGGAACGTCCAGCTCAGCGGACGCCGGTAGAAGCGCACTTGCTGACCGGGCGGGAACTCGTCTTCGAGCAGCTCGACCTCGAAGTAGTTCTCCTTGCCGAACCACCGCCAGTCCTCGCCCGGGTGGTGCACCGAGAACACCAGCACCCCGCCGGGCTTCAGGACCCGGCGGAACTCCGCCAGCGTCGGCCCCCAGTCCTCCAGGTAGTGCAGCACGAGCGACGCCGTGATCACGTCGATCGAGCCGTCCCCGACGTCGAGCGGGCGGGCGAGGTCCGCCTGCTCGAACCGGGCGACGTCGCCGAACTTCCGCCGCGCGACGGCGACCATGCCGGCACTCGCGTCGACGCCGAGGACGTCCGCGCCCCGCCCGGCCAGCAACGCGCTCAGGTGCCCGGCCGCGCAGCCGGCGTCGAGCACGCGCTTGCCCTCGACGTCCCCGGCCAGGTCCACGATCGCGGGCCGGTCGTACAGGGCGTTGGTGACGGACTTCTCCGCGTGCTCGGCGTAGTCCTCGCTGAACGCGTCGTACTGCTCGGCCCGGGCGCGGCCGAGGATCTCCTCGATCACGTCCGTCTTGGCGTCGGCGTAGTTCTGGATGTACTTCCACTCCTTCGCGGCCAGCTCGCGCTTCTTCGCCGCGTAGAGGTCACGCTCCTCCGGGTGCGCCCGCATCCGCTCGCGCAGGAGCCGGTAGCGCTCGGTCTGGCCGTTGCCGGGCGAGTACACGTGCAGGTTGACGTTCGTGTCCGGGCCCTTGAACATCCGGTGCCGCTCCCAATCCGGCTCCCGGATCGTCAGCCGGTAGCCCGCCGCCTCCAGCGGCGGGACGTAGGCGTCTTCGTCGTCGGAATCCGGCACCACCAGGAGGATGTCGATGATCGGCTTGGCGCACAGGCCCGGCACCGACGTCGACCCGACGTGCTCGAGGACGAGCACCCGCTCCCCCAGCACACCCCGGATCCGCTCGGCTTCGCGCTCGTAGAGCTTCGGCCACTCCGGGTCGTAGTCGACGAGCGTGACGGTCGAGTTGAGCTTCGGCGCTTCGCCGACCCACGCTCCCTGGATCTCGTCGTCGTCCAGCGCTTCTTGACTGGTCATCTCGGTGAAGACCCCCTTCATTTGGGCAGTCCACCAGAATATCGGATCTTGTCCAGCGGTTTTTTCAGTCGATCGGCAGCGGCAGCAGGTCGCCCGTCGCCGCGCGCAGCGCGTCCCGCATCGCCGCGCGCGGGGCGGGCCGGCCGGTGAAGTGCTCGGCCTGGCCGAACGCCTGGTGCAGCAGCATGTCCAGCCCGGTCGCGAGCCGGCCCCCGTGCGCCGCGACCGCTTCGGCCAGCGGCGTCGGCCACGGGTGGTAGATGACGTCGAGGACGTGCGCGACCGGCGCCAGGTCGGCCACGTGCGGCACGACCGCGTCCGGCGGGACGGTGTTCACCAGCACCGCCGCCGAACCCAGCTTCGCGAAGTCCGTTTCGGCCCAGCGAAGCACTTCGACGTCGAGCGAAGCCCGCCTCGCCGCGTCGAGGGTTTCCGTGGCCCGGGCGGGTTCCCGGACGACCAGGCGCACCTGCCGCACCCCCAGCGCCGCGAGTCCGACGACGGCCGCGGCCGCGGTGCCGCCCGCGCCGAGCACGACCGCGGTGTCGGTGGGCGACGGCTCGTAGCCACCCGCCGCGCGCAGGGCGCCGGTGACGCCGTCGACGTCGGTGCAGTCCGCGAGCCAGCCCTTCGCGGTGCGGACCAGGGTGTTGGCCGCGCCGACGGCGGCCGCGCGCGGCGTCACCTCGTCCGCGTGGTCCAGCGCCGCGCGCTTGCCCGGCATGGTGACCGAGAGCCCGGCCCACTCCGGGCCGAGGCCGTCGACGAGCCCCGGGAGCTCCTCGGCGCCCGTCTCGATCCGCTCGTACGTCCAGCCGGTCAGGCCGAGCGCGGCGAACGCGGCGCCGTGCAGCACCGGGGACAACGAGTGCGCCACCGGCTTGCCCAGCACAGCGGCGCGGCGCGGCTCAGATGGCACCGCGTTGCCTGGCCAGCTCGACGTTCTTCTTGTGGTCGTCGAACGACACCGCGAAGCAGGACAGGCCGTTCTTCTCGCACTTGACGACGTACACCCAGTCCCCCGCCGGCGGGTGCACCGCGGCCTGGATGGCGTCGGGGCTCGGGACCGAGATCGGGGTCGGGGGCAGCCCGGTGTTCTTGTACGTGTTGTACACCCCGGACTTCGCGCGGTCGTCGTCGTTGGTCGCCAGCGTCGGCCGGTCCAGCACGTAGTTGACCGTGGAGTCCATCTGCAGCCGCATGTTGATCGCCAACCGGTTGTAGATCACCCGCGAGAGCTTGCCGAAGTCGGTTTTCACGGCTTCACGTTCGACGATCGAGGCGATGATCAGCGTCTGGTACGGAGTCATGCCCGGACCGGTCGACTGCGGGCTGAGCCCGGAGTTCTGGATCGCCTCGGCCGAGGACTTCACCAGCTGGGTGATGATCTCCTGCGCGCTCGCCCCGGGCCGGACGTCGTAGACACCCGGGGCGATCAGGCCTTCCAGCCTGCGGTCCTTGCGGTCGGTCTTGTTCGCGGGCTCGATCGCCCAGTCCGGCACGCCCAGCTGCTTCAGGTCCGCGCCGTCGACGACCTTGCGCAGGTCGTCGGTCGAGACGCAGGTGCTCTTGCCGTTGAGCTGCGCGCACGACGCCTTCGCCATCAGGCTGAACACGCCGGGCGTGACCTTGCCGTCGGGCTGGGTGATGTCGTCGAACTGCGTGTACGGCCGGATCTCCAGCTGCCCGACCCTGGCCTCCGGGGCCACGATGCGCTCGACCGCGCTGGCCCCGGACATGTGCGACTTCATCACGTAGAAGCCGTGCTGGATCTTGGCCAGCTTCGGGTTGTCCTCGCCCGCCTTGACGAACGCCTTGCCGCTGGCGACGACGCCCGCCGTGGCGAGCTTCGCGCCGATCGCCGACGTCGAGTCGCCGTCGTCGACCTGGAACAGCACGTCGCCGTCGCCGGCCCCTTCGAAGTCCTCGTAGCCGAAGATCTTGTTGAAGCCGTAGTAGGCGCCGCCGGCGAGCAGCACGATCACCACGAGGGCGGCGACCCAGCCGAGGGCGCGCTTGCCCTTCTTCTTCCGCGGCTTCTCCGGCTCGTCCTCGTAGTCGTCGTACTCGTCGTCGTATTCGGCTTCGTCGTAGTCCGCGTACTCGTCTTCGTACTCGTCGTAGTCCGCGTACTCGTCGTCCTCGGCGAAGAGCTCGGGCTCCTCGCGCGGCGGGCGCGGGGGCTCGGCCGGGGGCGGCGGAGCCAGCGCGGGCAGGACGTCGGTCTCGGGCTCCTCGCGCACCGGAGGAGGCGGCGGACGGCGGCGCCGAGGTGGCTCGGCGCCGGGTTCGGACACGACGGCAGAACGGTCACCCGGCTGGACGGACCGCCGCGTGGGTTCCGGGGCCCCGCGGCGGGGGTCGGAAACGGCGTCGGGGTCGAGGGCCGCGCGGCGTCGCCGCGACTCGGCGGCTTCGGCCGGGTCGGGAGCCGCCCGGCGACGGCCCGGCGAGGGCTCGGCGGCCTCCACCGGCTCCGGGGCACGTCCCCGGCGGCCCGGCGGCGGCTCAGCGGCCTCCACCGGCTCCGGAGCACGGCCCCGGCGGCCCGGCGGCGGCTCAGCGGCCTCCACCGGCTCCGAGGCACGGCCCCGGCGGCCCGGCGGCGGCTCAGCGGCCTCCACCGGCTCCGAGGCGCGGCCTCGCCGGCCTGGTGGGGGTTCGGCCGCGCGGCGCCTCGAGGGCGGGTCGGCCGGTTCTCCGGCGGTGCGCCGCCGGGGTGGTCTGCTCGCGGCCTCGCCGGGGTCCGGGGCCGCACGGCGACGGCGGGGGGCCGGGGACTCGATCTCGGAGCCCTCGTCGAGGCCGTGGCGGGCACGCGCGGCCCGGGCCGGGGCGGCCTGCTGGGCCTGCGGGTCGAACTCGTCGTCGGCCGGAGGCAGCGTGCCCGGCGGCTCGAGCCGCCGACGGCGGCCGCCCGCCGGGTCGTAGCCCGGCTCGGGCCGCGCCCGGCGTGACGGCTGCGGCAGCTCGTACTGCCCGCTGTGCCGGGACGGCGGAAGCTCCTGGTAGCCGCTCGCGCGGGGGTCGCGCGGGTCGGCGCGGCGGGGCGCCGGCCGGGACGGCGGCGGGGTGGCCGCGTCCGGTTCGCGCAGGCGACGGCGCCCGCGCTCGGGTGGCTGCTCGTTCATCGGTCTCCCTCCCGGGCGCGGTGCGCAGCGACGGCGTCGATCCAGGCCTGCAGGATCTCCACGGCGGCGGCCTGGTCGACCACCGCGCGCTGCTTGCGGCCCTTGACCCCGCGCTGGGAGAGGATGCGGGATGCGGTGACCGTGGTCAGCCGCTCGTCGCCCAGCCGGACCGGCACGGGCGCTATCCGCCCGGCCAGGCGTTCAGAATACGCGATGGCCAGCTCGGCCGCCGGTCCCTGCCGGTTGGCGAGCGTTCTCGGCAGGCCCACGATCACCTCGACCACCTCGTGTTCGGTGACGAGGGCGGCCAGCTGGTCCAGATCACTGTCGTCGGTCGCATCGCGGGAGAGGGTAACCAATGGCGAAGCGAGCAGGGGGGCCGGATCGCTCAGCGCCACTCCGACCCGGACGGATCCGACATCCACGCCGAGCCGGCGGCCCCGGCCCGGATCGCCCACGCCGGGACGGTCCGGGCCGCGGTTTCCGCGGTTAACCAATGCCGGCAATCGCCGAGCGCAGGGCCGTCACGGCTTCGGCCGCGCCGGCCGGGTTCGTGCCGCCGCCCTGGGCCATGTCGGGCTTGCCGCCGCCCCGGCCGCCGATCTTCTCGGCGAAAGACGGCACGAGCTTGCCCGCGGCGATGCCCTTGTCCTGGGCCGCCTTGGTCGTCGCGACGACGAAGCTCAGCTTCTCGCCGGCCGGCGAGAACAGCGCCACCACGCCGGGCCGCGAGCCGAGCCGGCCGCGGATGTCCGACGCGAGCGCGCGCAGGCCGTTGCCGTCGACGTCCGGGACGACCTCGGCCACGACCGTGACCCCGCCGATCTCTTGCGCCTTGTCGACGAGCGCGCCCGCCGAGCCGAGGACCTGCTGGGTCTTCAGCTGGGCGATCTCCTTCTCGGCGTTCTTCAGCCGGGTCAGGACGTCGTCGATGCGGCCCGGCAGCTGGTCCGACGGCACCTTGAAGGTGTTCGCCAGCTGCGAGACCAGCAGCTGCTCCTTGCGGACGTACTTCAGCGCGTCGGTGCCGACCAGCGCCTCGACGCGGTGCACACCCGAGCCGATGGAGGCGTCGGAGACCAGCTTGACCAGGCCGAGCTGGCCGATCCGCTCGACGTGCGTGCCACCGCAGAGCTCGCGGGAGTAGTCACCCATGTCGACCACGCGGACGTCGTTGCCGTACTTCTCGCCGAACAGCGCGACCGCGCCCAGCTCGAGGGCCTTGTCCTTGGTCGTGGTGTAGCTCTGCACCTCGACGTTGGTCTGGAGGTAGTCGTTGACCTCCTCCTCGACCTCGGTCAGCACGTCCGACGACACCGAGCCGGGCGTGGTGAAGTCGAACCGCATGCGGCCCGGCGAGTTCAGCGAGCCCGCCTGCGCCGCGCGCTTGCCGTACGCGCCGCGGACGGCCGCGTGCACCAGGTGCGTCGCGGAGTGCGAGCGCTCGATGGACAAGCGGCGGTGCGCGTCGACCGAGCCGGTGAGCCTGGTGTCCAAGCCGACCTCGCCCTGCTCCACCTCGACACGGTGCACGTACAGGCCCGGCACGATCTTCTGGACGTCCAGGACCTTCAGCTCGACGCCGTCGCCGACCAGCACGCCGGTGTCGGCGACCTGGCCGCCGCTCTCGGCGTAGAACGGCGTCCGGTCGAGGACCAGCTCCGCCTTCTTGCCCGCGGAGACGCTGCGGACCGGCTGCCCGTCCTCGAGCAGCGCGACGACCTTCGCCTCCGCCTGCAGGTCGGTGTAGCCGAGGAACTCGGTCTCGCCGTGCTGCTCCAGGACCTTCCGGTACTCCGAGAGGTCGCCGTGGCCGGTCTTGCGGGCCGCCGCGTCCGCCTTCGCGCGGGTCCGCTGCTCGTTCATGAGCGTGCGGAAGCCCTCTTCGTCGACGGTCAGGCCCTGCTCGGCCGCCATCTCGAGGGTGAGGTCGATCGGGAAGCCGTAGGTGTCGTGCAGCTGGAACGCCTTGTCGCCGGCGAGCACGTCCCCGCCGCCGCGCTTGGTCTCCTCGGCCGCGAGGTCGAAGATGCGCGAACCGGACGTCAGGGTCGAGAGGAACGCCTCCTCCTCGATCCGGACGACCTCGCTGATCCGGTCGAAGCCGTCGACGAGCTCGGGGTAGGTCGGGCCCATCGTGTCGCGGACGACCTTCGCGAACTCCTGCAGCACCGGCTCCTGCACGCCCAGCAGCCGCGTGGAGCGGACGATGCGGCGCAGGAGGCGGCGCAGCACGTAGCCGCGGCCGTCGTTGCCCGGGGTGACGCCGTCGCCGATGAGCAGGACGCCGGTGCGGGCGTGGTCGGCGATCACGCGGAAGCGGACGTCGTCGGCGTGGTTCGCGCCGTAACGGCGGCCCGAGAACTCCTCCGCGCGGCCGATGACCGGGCGCACGAGATCGGTCTCGTAGACGTTCTCGACGCCCTGCAGGATCGTCGCGACCCGCTCGACGCCCATGCCGGTGTCGATGTTCTTCGCGGGCAGCTCGCCGAGGATCGGGAAGTCCTTCTTGCCGCTGCCCTCGCCCCGGATGTTCTGCATGAACACCAGGTTCCAGATCTCGATGTAGCGGTCCTCGTCGACGACCGGGCCGCCCTCGCGGCCGTACTCCGGGCCGCGGTCGTAGTAGATCTCCGAGCACGGACCGCACGGGCCGGGGATGCCCATCGACCAGAAGTTGTCGACCATGTCGCGCGCCTGGATGCGCTCGCCGGGCAGGCCGGTGATCTTCTTCCACAGCCCCGCCGCTTCGGCGTCCTCTTCGTAGACGGTCGCCCACAGGCGGTCGGGGTCGAGGCCGTAGCCGCCTTCGCTCTGGGGCTTGGTGATCAGCTCCCAGGCGTACTCGATGGCGCCTTCCTTGAAGTAGTCGCCGAAAGAGAAGTTGCCGGCCATCTGGAAGAACGTGTTGTGCCGGGTGGTCTTGCCGACCTCGTCGATGTCCGGCGTGCGCACGCACTTCTGCACGGAGGTCGCCCGCGGGTACGGCGGCGGCGCCTCACCGAGGAAGTACGGCTTGAACTGCACCATGCCGGCGTTGACGAACAGCAGGTTCGGGTCGTCGAGGATCAGCGGCGCGCTGGGCACGCGCGTGTGCCCCTTGCCCTCGAAATGGCGCAGGAAACGATCGGTGATTTCGTGTGTGTCCACGGGTCAGTCCTTGTAGCTGGTGGCGAAGAACGGGGTCGGCGGCGACGGCGAAGGGGTTCCGGGCAGGCCCGGATCAGCCCTCCGCCCGGCGAGCTCGCCGGACCGGGCGCCGGGCGGCCGCGTGCCGTCCGCCGGCGCTGGGCGCCGTGACGCCCGTCCGCTCCTCGACCATGTCGTGCAGCTCCTGTTCCCGCTCGTTCATGCCCGCGCGCACCTCGGCGCCGAACGATCCGACGGCGCCGGCCAGCTCGCGCACGGCGTCCCCCAGGTTCGATGCTAACCCGGCGGGAGTGGCCTGACGAGCGGTTTCGGCGGCCTTGCGGGACAGCGCGACACCGGCGACCACGCCGACGCCCAGCCAGAACAGCCGCCTCATTTGCCGGCCTTCCGCGCGGCCTTCAAGGCGCTCTTCTTCTTGCGCGCCCTGATCGCCTTGCTCAGCCCGTAGGACAGCGCCGCGGTCTTGACCAGCGGGCCGCCGAGGGTCGCGGTGAACACGGAAGTCAGCGCGGAGACGTTGCCGGTGACCGCCTGCGCGTTCGCGGTGATCCCGTCGACCCGCTCGAGCTGGGTGTTGACGTGCGTGATCGTCTCGTTCGCGCCGATCAGCAGCGGATCGGTGTTGCTGTTGGTGCGCTCGATCGCCTCGGTGGCCGCGTCCAGCGTCTTGCCGAGCTTGATCAGCGGGATCGCCAGCAGGACGACCAGCACCACGAATGCTCCTGCGGCGATCAGCGCGGCGATCTGCCCTGCCGACACGGGCCCTCCTCGGTTCGGGGGTCGGGATTGCCGACTGAGGTTACCGCCTGGCCGGGTCCCCGACCGTGTCACCCCGCCCGGCCCGGAAAACGGCTCGCCCGGGCCGTCGCGGGGCGGTACACCTGGGCGATGGGACACGACGACGGACCCGGTGGCCGGGTGCTCGCCGGGCCGGCCGGCGCGGCGGCCGACGTGCTGGCCGAGCTGCCCGGTGCCGACTTGACGACGGTCCAGCTGGAGGTGGCGCGCCGCCGCGCGGCGCGGCTGTCCGGGCCCGACGTGCTGCGCCGGCACCGCGACGACCGGTTCGTCGCGCCGAGCCCGCTGCCGTTCGCCGCGCTGCGGCGGGTCGAGGACGCGCTCTTGGGCGCGGCTTCCGCGTTCGACCTGGTCACGCTCGCGCCGCTGGTGCCGCTGGGCACGCACTCGGCGGTGGCCGGGCTGGCGCAGCACCGGGTGGTGCCGACCGGCCGCGGCACCGAGGTCGCCGCGGATCCGACGACCGGGCTGGCGTTCGAAGCGGCGGTCCGGCGCACGGGTCCCGCTCCGGTCCGGCTGGCGACGGTCCAGCGCGTGGTGCGCGCCCAGCACTTCGACCGGCCCGGGCGGTACGCGCACTTCTCGATGTTCGGCGCGGTGACGGCGGGCCGGGACACCGGCAACCTGGAGTTCGAGCGGCAGCACGCCGCCGAGCACGTCAGGCTGATCGTGGCGGGCTGCCGGGCGCTGGGCGCGTCTGCCGTCGAGCTGGCCGTGACCGTGCTCGACCCGCGGTTCGAGGGACTGCTCGACACGGTGGACGTGCCCGCCCGCCCGTTCCCGGAGCGCCAAGGCGGCCGAGGCGGGTACTACGAGGGACTCTGCTTCACGGTGTACGCGTCCTTCGGCGGCGAACTCGCCGAAGTCGGCGACGGCGGCTTCACGCCGTGGACGCGCAAGCTGCTGGGCAACGCGAAGGAACGCCTCATGACGAGCGGCGTCGGCGTCGACCGGCTCGCGACGCTCATCGCTCCTTGACGACCGCGCGGTAGAGCGCTGCCATGTCTTCGTCGCCGTGGCCCGCTTCCACCGCGGCTTCCAGGTGCGCCAGGACCGCCTTCGCCCCCGCGACGTCGACGTCGTCGGCCGCCGCTTCGACCACCAGGCGGGCGTCCTTCGCCGCCAGCCCGGCCGGGAACGCCGCCGGGTAGTCGCCGGACAGCATCGCGCTGCCCTTCACGTGCGCGTAGCCGACGTCCAGGCCGCCGCCCTTGATCGTCTCCAGGAACAGCGCCGGGTCGATGCCCAGCGCCCCGGCGAGGGCGAGGCTTTCGGCGGTGCCGTTGGTCAGCGCCAGCACCCACGCGTTCATCACCAGCTTCAGGCGGCTGCCCCGGCCGGCCGGGCCGAGCCACTGCGTCTTCATGCCGACCGCGTCGAACACCGGCGTCGCCTTCGGGCGCGCCTCTTCCGGGCCGGACGCCAGGACCTGCAGCTGCGCCTGCTCGGCGGGCTGCCGGGTGCCGAGCACCGGCGCGTCGACGAACACCACGCCCGCCTTCTCGGCCGTCGCGGCCAGGCGGTCGGTCCAGTCGAGGCCGACCGTGCTCATCTGCAGCCACAACGTCCCCGAAGCCGGCGAAGCGCCTTCGAAGGCTTCGGCGACCGCGGGGCCGTCGGCCAGCATCGTCACGAGGATGTCCGCGCCTTCGGCCGCCGACGCCGCCGACTCGGCCACCGTCGCGACGTCGGCGAGGGGCTCGGCCTTTTCGCGGGTCCGGTTCCAGACCCGGACGTCGAGGCCCGCCTTGGCGATGTTGGCCGCCATCGGGGCGCCCATGATCCCGGTTCCGAGAAACGCGACAGTCATGCGGCCATCGTGCCGAAGGCGAGCCGCGCCTGCAGGCTCAGTAGTCGCCGAGGAGGCAGAACGGGTGGCCCGCCGGGTCGGCGTAGACGCGCCAGCCGCGGCCGCCGAGGTCGGGGTCGAGCAGGCGGCCGCCGTTCGCCAGGACCACGTGGTGGGACTCCCGGAAGTCGTCGACCTCGAAGTCGAGGTGGAACTGCTGGGGGAAGGCCGGGTCGGGCCAGCTCGGCGGCCGGTGGTCCGGCGCTCGCTGGAACCCCAGGACCAGCTCGTCCACGTGCAGGGTCGACCAGTCCTCGTCGACCCGCCAGCGCGGGTCGGGCCGGTCCACCTCGCCGCCGAGCAGCGCCTGGTAGAAGCGGGCGAGCACGAGCGGTTCCGGACAGTCCAAGACGATGCACTGCAACGTCGCGGGCACGGGTACGCCTCCTGCCGTCGCGGGGGCCCTTCCGGCGTTCCGGGCCGCCTCAGTGCGCGAGCTTACGAAACGCGAGGCCGCCCGGCGCCCGCACCCGGGATCCGGGCGAACAGTGTTCAACCCGGCGTGAAGCCTCCTTCACGCAGAGATCCCTTCACCGGAAGATCACTGTCCGCGGATCGTCCGGCGCAGCTTCGGGACGCGCTCGGCGAGCGTGCGCTCGGCGCCGCGCTGCGTCGGCTCGTAGTAGTCGCGGCCGACCAGCTCGTCCGGCGGGTACTGCTGCGCCAGCACGCCTTCCGGCACGTTGTGCGGATACCGGTAGCCCTGCGCGTTGCCCAGTTTCTTGGCTCCGGCGTAGTGCCCGTCGCGCAGGTGCGGCGGGACGGTGCCGGCCAGGCCGGCGCGGACGTCGGCCAGCGCGGCGTCGATGCCGGTGACCACGGCGTTGGACTTCGGCGCGGTCGCCAGGTGGATCGTGGCCTGGGCCAGTGCCAGCCGCCCCTCCGGCATGCCGATGAACTGCACCGCGTGCGCGGCCGCGACCGCCGCCTGCAGAGCCGTCGGGTCGGCCAGGCCGACGTCCTCGCTGGCGTGCACGACCAGCCGCCGGGCGAGGAACCGCGGGTCCTCCCCCGCTTCGATCATCCGGGCCAGGTAGTGCAGCGCGGCGTCCACATCGGACCCGCGGATCGACTTGATGAACGCGCTGATCACGTCGTAGTGCTGGTCGCCGTCGCGGTCGTAGCGCACCGCCGCCTTGTCCACAGTGGACTCTACGATGGCCAGGTCGATCGTCTTCGCCTCGGTGGCCGAAGCCGCGTCGGCCGCCGCTTCCAGTGCGGTGAGCGCGCGGCGCGCGTCCCCGCCCGCGAGCCGGACGAGGTGGGCGCGCGCGTCCTCGGTCAGCGTCAGCTCACCGCCGAGGCCGCGCTCGTCGGCCAGCGCGCGGTCGATCAGCTCGGTGATGTCGGCATCGGTCAGCGGGCGCAGCTGCAGCACCAGCGACCGCGACAGCAGCGGGGACACGACCGAGAACGACGGGTTCTCCGTCGTCGCCGCGACGAGCAGCACGGTGCGGTCCTCGACCGCGCCGAGCAGCGCGTCCTGCTGGGTCTTGGAGAACCGGTGCACCTCGTCGATGAACAGCACGGTGTTCTCGGCGTTGTACTGACGCCGCCGCCGCGCCTCTTCGATGACGCCGCGCACTTCCTTGACCCCGGCCGAAAGCGCGGACATCGCGACGAACCGGCGGCCGGTGGCGATCGAGACCAGGTTGGCCAGCGTCGTCTTGCCCGTGCCCGGCGGGCCGTAGAGGAGCACCGACGCCGGCGCGGCGCCCTCGACCAGCCGCCGCAGCGGCGCGCCTTCGCGCAGCAGGTGCTGCTGGCCGACGACCTCGCCGAGCGAGCGCGGCCGCATCCGCACGGCCAGCGGGGAGCTGGCCGGGTCCGCCTGCGGTTCCGCGCCCGCGTTCGACCCCGTGCGCTCCGGCGGCGGCGCGATGTCGGCGTTCACGGTGAAGAGCTCGTCCTGTGCCACACCGATGACGTTAACCGACCCCACCGACAGAACCACTTGCCGTGGTCCCCTGCTCGGCGCTACCGTCGTGATGACTGGCTGACCGAAAGTGCGATTCCGGTCAACAGGTCAAACGCTCAACGAACCGCAGGTGGAACGCATGAGTCATCCCAACCGCGAACGCGCCGACCGCATCCTGGACGCGGCGGGCGAGCTGCTGCTGCGCATGGGCTACCGCAAGGTGGCGATCGACGACATCGCGCGCGCGGTCGGCATCGGCAAGGGCACCGTCTACCTGCACTGGCGCAACAAGGAGCTGCTGTTCCAGGCGCTGATGATGCGCGAATCGGCCGACCTCACCGACGAGATCCTGGCCGCGATCAAGGCGGACCCGGCGATGATCCTCCCGCACCGGATGATCCCGGCGTCGTTCCTCACCACCCATCGCCGGCCGCTGGTCATGGCCATGCTGCGCGGCAACGCCGAGATGTTCGGCTCGATGGGCGACCTCGCCCTGCGCAAGCAGCAGGACGAGCTGCGCGCGCAGTTCGAGGACACGATGCTGCGGCACGGCCTGGTCCGGACGGACGTGCCGAACCTGTCCTTCGCGCTCAACGCCGCGACGGTCGGCTTCTACTTCGGCGGAACGCTCACCGACGAGTTCGACGGCATCCCGCTGGAGGCGAGGGCGGAAGCCCTCGCGCACGTCATCCGCGCCGCGTTCGAACCACCCGGCGAGCCCGATCCCGCGGCGGTCGTGGAAGTGGCGGCGGAACTGGGCGCGTCGCTCGAGGAGCTCGTCTCGGGCTACCGGAACGGGATCTACGCACACGATCCCGCCAAGGCACCCGGCTGATCCCGGGGCCACACAGGGGAAAGAAGGGGCGGAAATGACCACCACACTGGCGGACACCTGGGGACTCCACGCCTCCCAGTTCTGGCTGCGGGGGAAGCAGCCGGAAAACCGCGTCGAGTTCGCCGCGGAACTGGGGATGTGGAACGTCTACGGGCACCCGGAGATCGAGGAGATCCTCCGCGACCCGGCGACGTTCTCCTCCGACACGACCCGGCTGGTGCCGAAGGAGATGATGCCGGACGCCGACCTCGAAGCGATGACGGCGGGCAACCTCCTGCAGCTGGACCCGCCGTTGCACAACAAGATGCGCAAGCTCGTCAGCCGGGCCTTCACGCCGAAGGTGGTGGCCGACCTCGAGCCGCGGATCGCCGCGATCACCCACGAGATGCTCGACGCCGTCGGCACTCCCGGACGGCTGGAGCTGGTGGAGGACCTCGCCTACCCGCTGCCGGTGATCGTGATCGCCGAGCTGCTGGGCGTCCCGGCGAGCGACCGGCACCTGTTCAAGGGCTGGGTGGACAAGATGTTCGAGTCCTCCGAGCAGCTTTCGCTGGTGAAGAAGGACGAGAAGCAGGACGAGGCGATCAAGAAGTCCCTGGAGGGCCAGAAGTCGCTCACGGACTACCTCGGCGTGCACGTCGACGAGCGGCGGAAGCAGCCGCGCGAAGACCTGCTGACGAAGCTGGTCGAGGCGGAGGTGGACGGCGAACGGCTGTCCCGCAACGAGGTCGTCAACTTCGCCAACATCCTGCTGCTGGCCGGGCACATCACCACCACGATGCTGCTCGGGAACTCGGTGCTGTGCCTGGACACGCACCGGGAGTGGGACGAGCGGGTCCGCGCGGACCGGTCGCTCGTGCCGCCGGCGATCGAGGAATCGCTGCGGTTCCTCACGCCGTTCGCGGCGGTGGCCCGCACGACCAACCGGGAGGTCGAGGTGGGTGGCGTCACCGTGCCCGCCGACCAGCTGCTGATGATCTGGGTGGCGGCGGCCAACCGGGACGAGCGGGTGTTCACCGATCCGGGCGACTTCAACCCGTTGCGCGACCCGAACCCGCACCTGGCGTTCGGCCGCGGGATCCACTTCTGCATCGGCGCGCCGCTCGCGCGGCTGGAGGGCCGGGTGGCGCTGAACATCCTGTTCGACCGCTACCCGGCGTTGCGCACGATCCCGGGTGAGCCGCCGAAGTTCCAGGTCAACCCGAACATGACGGGGGTGCGGGAGCTGCCGCTCACCACGGCGTAGGCCGGTTGCGCCCTGGGCGAACACCCTCGCCCGGGGCGCCCGCCGTGCCCGAAGGTGGGGCGATGAAGGTGGCGGTGCTGTCGGACATCCACGGGGTCCTCCCGGCGCTGGAGGCGGTCCTGGCGGAGCCGGACGTGCGCTCCGCCGACCGGATCGTGCTCCTCGGCGACATGCTGGCGGGCCCGATGCCGGTGGAGACCTTCGAACGGCTTCGGGCGCTGGGTTCGCGGGCGGACTGGGTGCGGGGCAACGCCGACCGCGAACTGGCCGAGTCAGCCCGCGGCTCGGGGACGTTCGTCCCGGACCCGATCTTCCCGTGGGCGGCACAGCAGTTGCGGCCCGAGCACCTGCCCGTACTGGACGCGCTGCCGCTGACGGTGACGCTCGACGGCGTCCTGTTCTGCCACGCGACTCCGCGCGACGACACGGAGATCGTGCTGGTGGACTCGCCTCCGGAGCGTTGGGCGGAGGTCCTGGACGGCATTTCGGCGTCGACGATCGTCTGCGGGCACACGCACATGCCGTTCGTGCGGCTCGCGGACCGGCGGCTGGTGGTGAACCCCGGAAGTGTCGGAATGCCTTACGGGGCAAGGGGTGCGCACTGGGCGTTGCTCGACGGCGGCGTCCAGCTGCGGCGGACGGAGTACGACGCCGAGGCGGCGTGCCGCTTCCTCGTCTCCCGGTCGGCCTATCCCGGCATCGAGGAGTGGGCGGACTTCTTCGTCCGCAACCCGGCTTCGGACGTCGAAGCGCTGCGGGTGTTCAGCGGGCGCGGAACGAGTTCCACATGATGACGGCGGCGTAGGGCAGGAACTCGCGGCCGCGGCGCCAGAGCCACGGGATTCCCTTCAGCACCAGCCACCCCAGGTGTCCCGTGGTGCTCGGTTCGACGCCGCCACCGCAGGCGAGGCTCACCGGTTCCGGCACGGCGAACCCGGCGTCGGCGAGCAGCCCGGTGAAGCCGCTCGCGAGCATGCGGTGGCCCAGCTCGGAGGGGTGCAGCCGGTCGACGCTCCAGGAGGCCAGGTCGTAGGCGCCGGGCAGCCGCTCGAGATCGAGGCACGGCACGCCTTCGCGGGCGACGACGTCGTCGATGGCCGCGTTGAGTTCGGCGACGCGGGCGCTGAGAGCGCGCTTGAGCGACGGCGGGAGGCGGAACACCTTGCTGTGGTCGTGGAACCGGACGGGCAGCACGGTGGTCCCGATCTCGCGCAGCCGCCGGATCACTTCGGTGAGGTCGGCGGCGATGCGGGTGGCATCGAAATCGGGGCGAAGGGTGTCGTTCATGCCGGCGACGAGCAGGGCGACGTCGGGCCGGTGGGCGACGGCGGCGGGAACCTGTTCGGTGAGCACGCACCGCATCCGTGCCCCGGCGAAGGAGGGATTGAGGTAGCCGCCCGTTTCGATGCCGAGCGCGGCGGCGACGAAGGGGCCGACGCCGCGCCAGCCACCCCGCCGCGGCAGGGGATCACCGAGCCCGACGGCGGTGGAATCGCCGAGGACGACCAGGCGCCGGGCTCGCTTGAGCGGCGGTTCGGGGTACTCGGGCCGGGGAGTGACATCGACGCTCATCACGGTCACGTCCAAGACCATCGGCCACGGAGACTCACACCCGGTGAGGACGAGGTAACGCGCCCCCGACACCGGGCCTAATTCTTGACACTCACCTCACGGCCGCCGGACACATCCGGTTCGTGGCGCCCGAAGCGCCCCAATGTGGCGTTGGGTGCGTTGAATCAGCACTGCGGCGCGAAGCGCCTCCGTTGAGGGTGGCGGTGGGGGCATGGATGGAGCACCCAATGTGGCGTTCGGTGCGTCCAACGCAACGAACGCCACATTGGGGCGCATGGGGCCGGTCAGCGGAACGCGGGGTAGAACGCCAGGTCGGCGTGCGGCCCCAGCCGTGCCGCCAGTGCCGCCGCCACCTTGGCCGCGAACTCGGCCACCGCCGTCATCCGGACGTACCCCGCGTGCTTGGCCAGATCCCGCCACCAGGTCACGAACGCCGCCTCGCGGCTCACCGGGGCCGCCTGGCGGGACAAGTCCAGCGAGCCCAGCTCCTCGCCCGTGATCAGCCAGACCCGCAGCAGCTCGCTGGCCGTCAGGTGGCCGGCGAGGACGTCGTCGTCGGCGAAGGCCGGCCACACTCCCACCACCTCCGCTCGCCACGCCGCGATCATCGCCTCGCTCATCCCGGCCGGCAGGGCCAGCGCGTCCGGCCAGCTCGCGAACGGCAGCCGCAGGTGGGCGGCGTCGACCAGGGCCGATCGGACGCAGCCGTACTCGAAGTCGAGGAACCGGACGCCCTCGCCGGTGACCAGGTTGTTGTCCGGGCTCAGCTCGACCGGGCTGAACGCCCGGAAGCCCGGCGCCCGGGACTGCTCCAGCGCCGCCGTCACCTGGGCGCGGACCGCGTCCGGCACTCCGAGGCCGAGCCGCTCCTCGAGCAGCGAAGGCACCCGTTCGCACAGCTCGTCGACGCCACCGGAGCCGGCCCGAGCCGGGCCGCCGAGGCGGCGCAGCAGCGCGTTGAAGTCCGGTTCGCGCCCGGCCGTGCTCGCGTGCAGCCGGCCCAGCGACCGCGCCCACGACAACAGGGCGCGCTCGGCCGCGCGGGAGTCACGCGCGTAGAGCTTGTCCTCCAGCGTCGGCGTGCGGCCGAGGTCCTCCAGCACCAGCACGCGGTCGCGGCCGTCGTGGGCCAGCAGCTCCGGGCACATCCGCTCCTCCGGCGAGAGCGCGGTGAACAGCTGGTAGCTGACCGCCTCCTGCGCGAACGGGTCGGCCTCGCCCGGCTCCGGCGGATCCGGGTAGTGCTTGATCACCAGCGTGCGCGGCAGCGCGAACGACGACGACACCACCCTCGCGCGGACCACCGTGGCGGGCCCGCTCCCCGCGAGGTCCTCCGGCGCGACCAGGGTGATCGCACTGCCGAACCGGCGCGAAAGAACCGACTCGCCCGCCGTGACCGCCGCCGCGACGGCGGGGTGCTCGGCTCCTGCCCCGACCCCAGCGTCGCCGGTGGAGGAGGTGTCGACTGTCATTGGCACCGACCCTACTCGTGACTGAGCAACCATGACTACTGACATCCGGACAAGAAGACGCATCCCGCCCGGACACGGGTCATCCGCGTGAAAGCGGACGCATTCCCGCGGGTGAACGTTGCCCATTCCGGCGCACGATCAACACAATGGCCGCAGCTGCAACGATTCCGAGAAGGTTGACCAGCAGCTGCCCGACGGACTGGAGGCACCGGCTCCACTCCCCCGCCACGGCCGCGACGACCGCGTAACCGGCGGCGGGCACCGTGGTCACGGAGATGAACACGCCCACCAGCGCGGCCGACTTCGACGACGTCATGGCGAGCATCCCGGCCGCGCCGGCGAGCATCGCGACGACCAGCGACGGCGCCCCGACGGAAAACACGAAGTCGACTTCGTTGTGCTGCCGCAGCTCGAACGCGCGCTCGCCGAGGACGTCGGTCGCCCGGAAGAGCAGCGCCGCGCCCAGCGTGACGACCATCGCCAGCGGGAAGCCGACGCCGAGGGCCGCGCCCGCCTGCCGGACCAGGTCCCACCGGCGCAGCACCGTCCCGACGGCGAGCGCGGCCAGCGGCCCGAACTCCGGCCCCACGACCATCGCGCCGACGATCGTCACCGAGGAGTCGGTGAGCACGCCGACGGCGGCGAGCAGGCAGGCGATGGTGAGGAACGCCAGGAACGTCACGTTCAGCCGCGACTCCTCACCCGTCCGGCCGAGCAGCTCCTGCCAGACGACGGCGTCGGCCGCTTCGCCCGGCGCCGCCTCCTCCGCGTTGTCGGCGGCGTCGGACAGCGCGGTGTCGAGCGCTTCGAGCGTGATGCCGCCGGTGTGGTCGAGGTCGAGCCCGCACAGCGCGTCGACGATCTCGTCCGCCGCCTCGCGCGCGACGTCGGCCTCGACCAGGTCGCCCGCGGGTTCCACGGCGGCACCGCGGTGCACGATGAGGTGCGCCGTCCCGGCGTGGGCCCGCAGGATTTCGAGCGCCTCGGCGGTCTTGTCCGGCGGGCACACGGCCCTCAGGTGCAGCACTAGTTCTGCGGGGCGGGGGCCGGCTTCGCGTCGATGCCGGCCTCCTTGCGCTGCTGCGCGGTGATCGGCGCGGGCGCCGCGGTCAGCGGGTCGTAGCCGCCGCCGGTCTTCGGGAACGCGATGACGTCACGCAGCGAGTCGGCCTTGGCCAGCAGCATGACGATCCGGTCCCAGCCGAACGCGATGCCGCCGTGCGGCGGGGGGCCGAACTGGAAGGCGTCGAGCAGGAAGCCGAACTTCTCCTGCGCCTCCTCCTCGCCGAGGCCCATCAGCTGGAAGACGCGCTTCTGGACGTCGCCGCGGTGGATACGGATCGAGCCGCCGCCGATCTCGTTGCCGTTGCAGACGATGTCGTAGGCGTAGGCCAGTGCGTTGCCCGGGTCCTGCTCGAACTTGTCGATCCACTCCGGCGTCGGCGAGGTGAACGCGTGGTGCACCGCGGTCCACTTGCCCGAGCCGACGGCGACGTCGTCGCCGATGTCCTCGACCGGCGCGAACAGCGGCGCGTCGACGACCCACACGAACGACCAGGCGTTCTCGTCGATCAGGCCGAGCCGCTTGCCGATCTCGTCGCGGGCCGCGCCGAGCAGCGGCTGGGTGCTCGACGCCTTGCCGGCCGAGAAGAAGATGCAGTCGCCGGGCTTGGCGCCCGCGGCGGCGGCGACGTTCTCGCGCTCGGTCTCCGACAGGTTCTTGGCGACCGGGCCGCCGAGCGTGCCGTCCTCGTTGACGAGGATGTACGCGAGGCCCTTCGCGCCGCGCTGCTTCGCCCACTCCTGCCACGCGTCGAGCTGGCGGCGCGGCTGGTCGGCGCCGCCCGCCATGACGACCGCGCCGACGTACGGGGCCTGGAACACGCGGAACGGCGTGTCGGCGAAGAACTCCGTCATGTCGGTGATCTCGAGGTCGAAGCGCAGGTCCGGCTTGTCGGAGCCGTACTTGGCCATGGCCTCGTGGTAGGTGATGCGCGGGATGGGCCGCGGGATCTCGTGCCCGATCAGCTTCCACAGCGCCGAGACGATGTCCTCGCCGAGCTTGATGACGTCGTCCTGCTCGACGAAGCTCATCTCGATGTCGAGCTGGGTGAACTCGGGCTGCCGGTCGGCGCGGAAGTCTTCGTCGCGGTAGCAACGGGCGATCTGGTAGTACCGCTCCATGCCGCCGACCATGAGCAGCTGCTTGAACAGCTGCGGCGACTGCGGCAGCGCGTACCAGGAGCCGGGCTTGAGCCGGGCCGGGACCAGGAAGTCGCGGGCGCCTTCGGGCGTCGAGCGGGTCATCGTCGGGGTCTCGATCTCGACGAAGTCCTGGGCGTGCAGCACCTCGCGGGCGGCGCGGCTGACCTCGCTGCGCAGCCGCATGGCGGCGGCCGGGCCGCTGCGGCGCAGGTCCAGGTAGCGGTGCTTGAGCCGGACCTCTTCGCCGACGTCGACGCGGTCGTCGATCGGGAACGGCAGGGGCGCGGACTCGGACAGCACCTCGAGCGCGGTCGCGAGGACCTCGATCTCGCCGGTGGGGATCTCGGCGTTGGCGTTGCCCTCGGGGCGCTTCGCGACCTCGCCGACGATCTTGACGCAGAACTCGGACCGCAGCGCGTGCGCGCGCTCGGCCATCTCGCCCTCGCGGAAGACGACCTGGGCGACGCCGCTGGCGTCGCGGAGGTCGATGAAGATGACGCCGCCGTGATCGCGCCGCCGGGCCACCCATCCGGTGAGGGTGACGGTCTGTCCGGCTTGTCCGGCACGCAGGGTGCCGGCTTGGTGGGTGCGGAGCACTGCGACTGCTCTCCTTCGACATGGGTGGTTCGCCACTGGAAAGGCTAACGAACAGCCCAGCCTACGACGTCGGCAGGCTCGCCCGGCGTCCCGGCCCCGGAGCTTTCACGTGAAAGCTCAGCCTGGGCACTTTCACGGGAAAGTGCCCCTTGGGGGTGTCAGAGGACGAACTTCGGGCGGATCTCCAGCGCCGCCACCAGCCGGTGGGCCTGGGCGAGGTAGGCGGCGACCTGGTAGATGCGGCCCCCGGGGTGCGAGACGAGCCAGTTCGCCGCCGCCGACGCGGAGGCGAAGAACGGCTGGCCCGCGCAGGCCATCGCCTCGACGTGCTCCAGCCCGAAGCCGAGGTCGACCGCGGCGACCACCGCCGTCGGCGGGTCGGCCTGGAGGATCGCGTGGGGCGTGAGCTCGATGCGGATGTGCGTCCCGGTGACCGGGCAGGTCGCGGTCGCGTGCACCCGCTCCCCCGTCGCGATGGCCAGCAGGAACATGTCGACCGTCCCGTCCGGGCCCGCGCCGAGGGTGCCTTCGGCCGGCTCGAGGCGGTGGTGCGCGCCGCGCGGCGCCGGGCCGGTCGAGACGAGGTCGTTGCGCAGGGTGAACCCGATCAGCTCGACCAGCCGCCGGGCTTCGGCCGGGGCGACGCCGACGGTCGCGGCCAGCCGGTCGACGCCCACCGGGTGCCGTCCGGCCCGGGTCAGCTTCAGCGCGGCCCAAGCGAGCCGGGCGGCCGCGACCCGGTCGGTCTGCGAGGTCGTCAACGTCCGGCTCCCTTCGGGATCGATCCCCTCGACGTTAAGCGCCGGTGACACAGGACGACAACGACACGATCGGACATTCTCCCGCAAGCCCGCGACAACGCGCCTCTAAAGCGCTCGAATTAACGCGAACGGCCCAGTACGTCACCCGGTGAGTCCACAAAGGACCTTCACAGCAGCCGGAGCTGTTCGGCGGCGGGCTCCTCCTCCCGGGGAGCGGGCGCCGGGTCGTTCCCCGTCCTGGGTGCCAGTCCGTGCCGCCGCAGCAAGGGCGCGACCCGCCGCGCCAGCCGCTCCCGGTACTCCTTGTGGACGTAGCTGCCGCGCGCGTACAGCTCCCGGTACCGCGGGACGAGCGCCGGGTACGAACCGGCCAGCCAGCGGCCGAACCACTCGCGGGCGCCGGGGCGCAGGTGCAGCGCGAACGCCGTCACGCTCGACGCGCCGGCGTCGGCGAGCCGCGCGAACAGCGCGTCGAGGGCCTCGGGCGAATCGGTCAGGTACGGCAGGACCGGCGCCACGAGCACCGAGCACGGCAACCCGGCTTCACGCGCCTTGCGGACCAGCTCCAGTCGCGCCCGCGGGCTCGGCGTCCCCGGTTCGAGGCGGTGCTGCAGCTCTTCGTCGAGGAGCGCGATCGACACGGCGAGGCCCACCGGCACGTCGCGGGCGACGTCCTGGAGCAGCGGCAGGTCCCGGGCCAGCACCGTGCCCTTCGTCAGGATCGACAGCGGCGTCCCCGAGCGGGCCAGGGCCGTGATGATCCCCGGCATCAGCCGGTAGCGGCCCTCGGCACGCTGGTACGGGTCGGTGTTGGTGCCCATCGCGACGTGCTCGCGCCGCCACGACGGCTTCTTCAGCTGCGCCGCCAGCACCTGCGGGGCGTTGATCTTCACGACCACCTGGGTGTCGAAGTCGCGGCCGGCGTCGAAGTCGAGGTAGGTGTGGGTGTTCCGGGCGAAGCAGTTGTGGGACACCATGCCGTCGGCCACGAAGTCGCCGGTGCCGGTGGTGATGTCGAACAGCGGCAGCTGCAGGCCCAGCGGCTCGATCGCCTCGACCCGGCGGCGGCTCGCGCCGATCACCGCGCCGTCGAGCGACCGCTTCCAGCCCACGGCGGGGTTGCTCACGTGCAGGAAGCGCAGCACCTCGCCGATCCCGCCGAGCAGCCGGACCTCCTGGCGGGTCGGGAACTTCGGGACCTCGTCGAGCTGGTGGGCGAAGCCGAAGCGGGCGAGCGCGGCGACGAACGCGTCGGCGATCTCGGGCTCGTCGTGCGCCACGGCGAGCTGCCCGCGGCCGTAGCCGCCCGCGAGGTCGAAGACGCCGGCCAGGAACCCGCGCTGCCAGTGCGCGTCCGGATCGGGCGGCACCTGCAGGAACGCGACCGACGCCCCGAAGTCCGGCAGGTACCGCAGCGCGCGCGTCGCGGCGTCGGTCTCGGCGGCGAACCCGCCGGAGCGCAGCATCCCGCACAGGTAACCGGCCCGGTAGCCGAGCGTCTCGTCCGGCGTCGGCTCGAACCGGCCGACGCCGATCAGCTCGGTGCCGGGCTCCAGGTGCGGCCGCTGCGCGGCGCCGAACTTGCTGCCGGTGACGTGCTTCCAGCCCTTGGCCGTGAGGAACCGGTGGTCGCCGCCGGCGACGAGCCGGGTGCCGTCCTCCAGGGTGACGCGGTAGGCGTCGCGCAGGGTCGTCCAGTGGGCCAGGACCCGGGTGGGCACCAGCCGCCGGGACGCGCCGTGGCCGCGCGTGCCGTAGATCTCGTCGCCCGCCTTCAGCTCGGACAGCGCCTTCGTCCGGCCGTCGGCCATCAGGATCCGGGTGCCGCCTTCGAGGCAGTAGGTGCAGGCGTGGGAGCAGCCGCGGTAGGGGTTGACGGTCCAGCCGAACGGCACCCCGGACCCCGCGGGCACCTTGTTCAGCACCGACCGCGCGTGCACCTCGTGAAAGGTGACGCCGTCGAATTCCGGTGACCGCACCGAACGCACCAGGCCCTCCAGCCCGGGCAGTGCCGGCTCACCCTCCCCTGCTCGCTGCCGATCCCATCGCACGGCGCCAGTCGAACATACGTTCTAGAGAGGTGTCAAACCTGTTCGAGACGAGCGGGTCACATCTCCCTGATAGCGTCGCCCACCGTGTTCACCCCGGAACAGCGAGAGCAGTTGCGCGACAGCCTGATCTCGGCGGCACGGCAGGACCCGCGGATCGTGGCCGCGGCCCTGACCGGCTCCGCGGCGCTCGGCCGGGAGGACGCCTGGTCCGACATCGACCTGGCGCTGTCGGTGGCCCCGGACGCGGACCACGAGCAGGTGGTCGCCGACTGGACCGACCGGATGGCCGGCCACGACGTGCTCACGTACCTGGACATGCCGCTGGGAGACACGCTGTTCCGGGTCTTCCTGCTGCGGAACACCCTGCAGGTCGACCTCTCGTTCTGGCCGGTGGCCCGGTTCGGCGCGACCGGCCCGAAGTTCCGGCTGCTGTTCGGGGCCGCGGCGGAGCAGGAGCAGGTGCGGCCGCCCGCGGCGGAGTGGTTGATCGGCATGGGCTGGCTGCACGCCCTGCACGCGCGGTCGAGCATCGCCAGGGGCCGGGTGTGGCAGGCCGGCTTCATGATCAACGGCATGCGTGAGCAGGCGCTCGCCCTCGCGTGCCTGCGCTACGGGCTGCCCGCGGTGCAAGCCCGGGGTACCGACGACCTGCCCGCCGAGGTCACGGCCTCGTTTTCCGGCACGCTCGCGCGGTCCCTGGACGCGGCCGAACTCCGCCGTGCCTTCGCCGCCACCACCGAAGCGCTGCTGGCGGAAGCCGCGCTCGCCGACGCCGAGCTGGCCGGCCGGATCGGCGCCACACTGCGCGAGCTGGCGGCTGTCTCGTGAGGCGGCTCAGGACGAAAAGCGGTCCAGGGCGCGGATCTTGTTGGTCGCGTCCAGGGCCGCGACCTTGTACGCCTCCGAAAGGGTCGGGTAGTTGAACACCGCGTCGACGAGGTAGTCGACCGTGCCGCCGCAGCCCATCACCGCCTGTCCGATGTGGACGAGGTCGGTCGCGCCCGTGCCGAACACGTGCACGCCCAGCAGCTTCCGGTCCGTCGTGGACACCAGCAGCTTCAGCATGCCGTAGCTGTCGCCGGTGATCTGGCCGCGCGCCAGCTCCCGGTAGCGGGCGATGCCGACCTCGTACGGCACCGACGACGACGTCAGCTGGGCCTCGGTCGCGCCGACGTAGGAGATCTCCGGGATCGTGTAGATGCCGATCGGCTGCAGCGCGCCCAGGCCGTTCGCCGGCTCGCCGAACGCGTGGTACGCCGCGAGCCTGCCCTGGTCCATCGACGTCGCCGCGAGGGCCGGGAAGCCGATCACGTCGCCGACCGCGTAGATGTGCGGCACCTCGGTGCGGTAGTGCTCGTCGACCACCAGCCTGCCGCGCTCGTCCGCCGTCAGGCCCGCGGCTTCCAGGGCGAGGTCGCCGGTCATGCCCTGGCGGCCCGCGGAGTACATGACGCCGTCGGCCGGGATGCGCTTGCCGCTGACCAGGGTGGTGATGGTCGCGTCGTCGGACACCGCGACGTCGGCGACCTTCTCCCCGAAGCGGAACGTAACGCCGAGGTCGCGCAGCTGGAACTTGAGCGACTCGACGATCTCGGGGTCGCAGAAGTCCAGCATGTGGTCGCGCTGCTCGACGACGGTGACGCGCGAGCCGAGCGCGGCGAACATCGACGCGTACTCGATCCCGATCACGCCGGCGCCGACCACGACCAGCGACGACGGGATCTGCTCGAGCCGCAGGATCTCGTCGGAGTCGAGCACGCGCGCGGCGTCGAAGTCGACCTGCTTCGGCCGCGCGGGCCGGGTCCCGGTGGCGATCACGACGTAGTCCGCGCTCAGCGTCCGCCGGTCCCCGTGGTGGCGGCCTTCGACGAGGACGGTGTGCGGGTCGGCGAAGGAGCCCGTGCCGACGACGAGGTCGACGTGGTTGCGCAGCAGCTGCGCGCGCACGACCTGGACCTCGCGCCCGACCACGTGCTGGGTGCGGGCCAGCAGGTCGGCGATGGTGATGTCCTGCTTGACGCGGTAGCTCGCGCCGTAGAGCTCGCGCTGGTTCATGCCGGTCAGGTAGAGCACCGCTTCGCGCAGTGTCTTGGACGGGATCGTGCCGGTGTTGACGCACACCCCGCCGACCATGTCGTGCCGGTCGACGACCGCCACCCGCTTGCCGAGCTTCGCCGCGGCGATCGCGGCCTTCTGTCCGCCGGGACCCGTACCGATGACGATGAGGTCGTACTCGTGCTCGCTCACGACGTCGAGCCTGCGCACCCGGCGGCCCGGGCGCAACCCCTCGCCGGTGAAGATCCGCGCACGAGCCCGTCTCGGGGCTAGCGTGACCGGGTGCTGCGAGTTTCGCTGCTGGGCGAGCAGGTGATCGCCGACGACGCGACCGGCGCCGTGCTGACGCGGTCGCCGCGGTCGGTCGCGCTCGTGGCCTACCTCGTCGTGCACGCCGGCCTGGCGCAGCCCCGGCGCCTCATCGCCGGGCTGTTCTGGCCGGACTCCACCGACGCGCAGGCACTGACGAACCTGCGCCGCGAGCTGCACCAGCTGCGTCAAGTGCTGGGCGAGCTGCCGTCGCTGGCCGTCACCGGGCGCGACCTGTGCTGGCGCGACACGCCGGCGAGCCGGGTGGACGTCCGCGAGTTCGACGTCGCCCGCCGGGCCGCGCTGGCCGCCGATGACGCCCGGGGCGCGCTCGCCCACGCCCACGCCGCGCTGGCCGCTTACCGCGGCGAGCTGCTGCCGGGCCTGGCCGACGACTGGGTCCTGGCCGCGCGCGCCGAGCTCGACCGCCAGTGCGTCGAACTGTGCGACCTGATCTGCCGGACGCCCTCGGGCGACCCGGCCGCCGCCCTCGCCGCCGCGCGCCGCCGGATCCGGCTGCGCCCGCTGGAGGAGACCGGCTACCGGACGTTGATGCGGCTGCAGGCCGACGCCGGTGACCGGGCGGGCGCGGTGAGCACCTACCACCGCTGCGCGTCGGTCCTCGAACGCGAGCTCGGCGTCGTGCCCGCCGAGCCGACGCGGGCGGCGCTGCGCCGGCTGCTCGCCCGGCCCGGCCCCGAGGTCGGGCGGGCGGCGGCGCCCGGGCTCGTCGGCCGGTCCGCCGAACTGGCCCGGCTCGGCGAAGCGTGGCGCGCGGCCGCGGCGGGCCGGGCGGGGGTCGTCCTCGTCCGCGGGGACGCCGGGGTCGGCAAGACTCGGCTGGTCACCGAGTTCGCCGGGCTGGCGCGCGCGGAAGGAGCCGTGGTCGCCACCGGCCGCTGCTTCGGCTCGGCCGGGCAGCTGCCGCTGGCGCCGGTGGCCGAGTGGCTGCGCACCCCGGCCGTCCAGCGGGCGGCGGCCGGCCTGGACCCGGTGTGGCGGGCCGAAGTCGAACGGCTGCTGCCCGCCTCGCCGCCGGTCGCGGGCGGGCACGCGATGGTCGACGCGTGGCAGCGCCTGCGGTTCTTCGAAGGACTGGCCCGCGCGCTCACCGCGGGCCAGCGTCCCGTCCTGCTCGTCCTCGACAACGCGCAGTGGTGCGACGAAGAAACGAGCGCGTTCGTCACCTTCTGCCTCGGTCTCGTGCCCGACGCGCCCCTGCTGGTCGCCGCGACGCTGCGCGACGGCGGCGCCGAAACGTGGCTCACCCAGCTGCGCGACGACGGCAAGCTGACCGAGGTCCCCTTGCGCCCCTTCGACGCCGACGGCACGGCTCGCCTCGGCGAAGCGGTCGCCGGGCGCCCCCTGTCCGAATCGGACCGGACGTTGTTGCACGCGGCCACCGGCGGGTTCCCGCTGTACGTCGTGGAAGCCTTGCGCACCAATGCTTCCCCGCCTTCCGGCCGCCTGGCCGGGGTGCTGCGGGCCCGGCTCGAACAGCCCGGCCCGGCCGCCCGCGAGGTCGCCGGGCTCGCCGCCGCGGCCGGCCGGGACTTCACGCTGGAGCTGCTCACCGAGGCCAGCGACCTCGACGCGGACACCGTCGTCGACGCGGTCGACGAGCTGTGGCGGCGGCGGATCCTGCGCGAGGTCGGCGGCGGCTACGACTTCACCCACGACCTGCTGCGCGACGCCGCCTACCAGCAGGTCAGCCCGCCGCGCCGGTGGCTGCTGCACCGGCGGCTGGCCCAGGGCATCGAGCTGCTGCACGCCGGCGACCCCGACGCCGTGGCCGCGCAGCTGGCCGAGCAGTACGCCCGCGGCGGCCGCCCGGACCGCGCGGTCGAGCACTACCGGCGGGCCGCGGCCGTCGCCGCGCGGACGTTCGCCCACGCCGAAGCGATCCGGCTGCTGAAGGAAGCCCTCGCGCTCGTGCGCGCACAGCCGCCGAGCGGCAACCGCGACCGTGCCGAACTCGCCGTCCTCGAAGCGCTCGCCGGGCCGCTCAACGCCCACCAGGGCTACTCCTCCCCCGAGCTGCAACGCACCCTGGAGCAGTCGCTCGCGCTCGCGGAGTCGCTGGACAGCCAGGATTCCGCGCTGACCGCGCTGCTGGAGCTGTGGTCGTCCCAGTTCGTCCAGGGCCGGACCGCGCAGGCGCACGCGTCGGCCGAACGCGCGCTCTCGCTGATCGCGCCGGGGACGAACCCCGCGTTGAGCGGCTCGGCGCACTTCATCGTCGCGGGCTCGTCGGTGAGCCTCGGCCGCCCGGCCGAGGGGCTGCGGCACTTCGAGCTGGGGGCCGAGCGCACGCGAGGCGCGTCGACCTGGCCGATCGGCACCCGGCCCGACATCCACGGGCCGGCCTGGGCGGCCCACGCGCACTGGCTGCTCGGCCACGACGACGCGGCGGTGGCGAGCAGCGACGCCGCCATCGAGCGGGCCCGCGCGGCCGGGCACCCGTACAGCTTGACCATCGCGCTGGCGTACGCCGGGATCACCCACCAGCTGCGCCACGACCGGCCGGCGCTGGCGACGGCCGTGGCGGAGCTGCGCGGCCTGTGCGACCGGTACGGGTTCGCCTACTACCGGGAGTGGGCGCTGGTGCTGGGCGGCTGGGCCCGCGGCGGCGCGGCCGGACTGGCCGCCGCCCAGGAGGGCGTCGCGCACCTCAAGGCCGAGGGGGCGTTCGCCCGGATGCCGTACTGGCTGACGCTGGTGGCCGAGCTGTCGGCACCCGAGGCGGCCCGCGCGACGCTGGACGCGGCGCTCGCCGCCGGGGAGGCCCGCGACGACCGCTGGTGGCTGCCGGAGGTCCTGCGGCTGCGGGCCGCGCACGACGCCGACCCGGGCCCCCGCCTGCGGGCCGCCGCGGAGCTGGCCCGCGCCCAGGGCAGCGTCGCCCTGCTGCGGCGGTGCGAGGCGGACCTGGCCGTCGCCGGACCGTCCTGAACGGACCGAACGCTTCGCGAACGCCCGGTGCCTAGGTTCCCCTCGAACCGGAAAATCCGAGAGGGGCCCCACCCATGACCACCACCGCGTTGCCGCACGAAGCCCTGGCCGCCACCCTGCGCGGCACCCTCGTCACGCCGGCGGACCCGGGCTACGACGAAGCCCGCGCCGTCTACAACGCCATGATCGACAAGCGCCCGGCGGCGATCGCCTACTGCCGCGACGCCGCCGACGTCGTCACCTGCGTCCGCTACGGCCGCGAGCAGGGCCTGGCCCTGGCCGTGCGCGGCGGCGGCCACAACGCGGGCGGCCTCGGCGTCGCCGACGGCGCGCTGGTCGTCGACCTGTCCGGGCTGCGCAGCACCACGGTCGACCCGGTGCACCACACCGTCCGCGCCGACGCCGGCTGCACGTGGGGCGACGTCGACCACGCGACGGTCGCGTTCGGCATGGCGACGCCGTCGGGCATCGTCGCGTCGACCGGCGTCGCGGGCCTGACCCTCGGCGGCGGCATCGGCTACCTGGCCCGGCGCTTCGGCCTGACCGTCGACAACCTGCTCGCCGCGGACGTCGTCCTGGCGGACGGCTCGTTCGTGCAGGCTTCGGAGTCCTCGCACCCCGACCTGTTCTGGGCACTGCGCGGCGGGGGCGGCAACTTCGGCGTCGTCACGTCGTTCACGTTCCGCTGCCACGACATCGGCGAGCACGGTTCGGTGATCGCCGGGCCGGTGCTCTACGACCTGGCCGACACGCCGGACGTGCTGCGCTGGTACCGGGAGCTGCTGCCGTCGCTGCCGGAGGAGCTGAACGGCTGGTTCGGCCTGCTGACCGTCCCGCCGGCGCCGCCGTTCCCGGAGGAGCTGTGGGGCCGCAAGGCGTGCGGCATCGTCTGGTGCTACACCGGCGCGCACGCCAAGGCGGACGAGGTCCTGGCACCGGTCCGCGGCTTCGGCTCGCCGCTGCTGGTGGGGTTGCAGGAGATGCCGTACACGGCGTTGCAGGGCGCGTTCGACGCGTTGTACCCGGCCGGGCTGCAGTGGTACTGGCGCGCGGACGTGTTCCACGAGATCTCCGACGAGGCGATCGCCATCCACCTCAAGCACGGGGAAGCGTTGCCGACGATGCATTCGTCGATGCACCTGTACCCGATCGACGGCGCGGCGAGCCGGGTCGCTTCCGACGCGACGGCGTTCCCCCACCGCTCGGGCGGCTGGTCGGGCGTGATCGTGGGCGTGGATCCTTCCCCGGCCCAGGCGCCGGCGATTTCCCGGTGGACGAAGGACTACTGGGAGGAACTGCACCCGACGTCGGCGGGCGGGGCGTACGTCAACTTCATGATGGAGGAGGGTCAGGACCGGGTCCGGGCCTCGTACCGGGGCAACTACGAGCGGCTGGCCGCGGTGAAGCGGCGGTACGACCCGGAGAACGTGTTCCACGTCAACCAGAACATCCGCCCGGCGTGAACGCCCGGTGCTGACGGCCCGAGGGGGGGCCGTCAGCACCGCCGGCTGCAGTCACAACCGAGCTTCGAGGTGGGCGGATCCCAACCACCTCACGACCGCAGGGCACCACGGCGGCGCTGCCAATCCGTGACCGTGTCCAGCCCGGACTCGATCTCTTCGGTGAGCAGCGCCCCCAGCTGCGCCGCGACGGCGGGCCCCAGCAGCTCCCCCACCCGGTCCAGCATCCCCGCCGCCTCCCACGGCGACGTCGCCAGCGAACCCACCGTGACCCCCGCGTCCGGCGGGGACAGCCCCTCCTCCAGCCCGAACCGCCCGGCGGCAAGGAGCGCCGCGACGACCAGGTGCGGCTGGGCATCGGCACCGGCGAACCGGAACTCCAGCCGAGGGCCGGCCGGCGGCCCGGCCACCCGCACCGACGCGGTCCGGTCGTCGTGGCCCCAGCGGACCTCCCGGGGCGAGAACGGCGCGGTCCGCAGCCGGACATAACTGTTCCACGTCGGGGCCCAGATCGCCGTCAGCGCCCGCGCGTCCCGCAGCACGCCGGCCAGGAACCCGCCCAGCAGATCGGGTTCCGATCCATCCATTGTGGACAGCGACAGGTGCACGTGCCCGGAGTTTCCCTGCCCGGGCGAAGGAGCGGCCAGGTAGTCGGCAGTGACGTCGTGACGCGCGGCGACCCGGCGCACGAGAAGCTGCTGCAGCAAGACATCGTCGCACGCGGCCAGCGCGTCCCGGTGGCGCAGCACGATCTCGTACTGCCCCGGGTGGCATTCGGCGCGCGCCGACTCGACGCCCAGCCCCGCGTCGTCCAGCGCCGTCCGCAGGTCGCCCAGCAGCGGGGACAGGCGTTCGGTGCCGCCGACGGCGTAGTCGACGCCGTGCGTCGTCAGCGGTGTGCCGAGAGAGTCGCGGAAGACGACCTCGTGCTCGATGCCCACCGACGGCACCAGCCCGAGGCCTTCCAGCGCCGCCAGCTGCCCGCGCAGCACCTCGCGCGGCGCGAGCTCCGCGACGCTCCCGGACGGCCATTCGGCGTCGCACACCACCGCCCACGTCCGCGCCCCCAGCGGGATCGCGCTCGCCGCGTCCGGCCGCATCCGCAGGTCGCCGAAGCCTTCGAGGTAGCCGCCGAGCACGCCGGAGGCCTTGAGGGGGTCCCGCGACGGCGTCCACGCGAAGACGTAGCTGCAGACGCCGTAGCCGTCGTCGAGCGCCGAAGCGGCGAACGGCGCGGCCAGCTCGACGGCGGCGAACCGGGCGTGCGGGTCGGGCACCAGCAGGAGCAGCCGGGCACCGTCTTCGGCCAGGATTCCGCGCAGCACGGCCGTTCCCGCGGAAGCCGCCGCCCGCCGGTCGGCCAGGGAACGCGGGCCGACCGGCCGCGCGAACGCCGTCACCAGGCGCCGCCCGGGTCCGGGGCGTGCAGCGGGTTCGGCACCCGGCCCCACCGGACGTCGAACTCGTCGTCGCGCTCCACCTTGTCGAAGCCCTGGCCGGCGAAGTGCTCCCGGTTGAGCGTCACGCGCTCGACGTCGGGGGCGAACAGGCGGCACGCGTCGAAGCGCGCGGCCAGCTCCGGGTTCTCGTCGCGGTAGCGGCCGACGATCTCCCGGACCGGCGCCCAGAACGCCGCCCGCGGCAGGTCCAGCTCGTCGAGCAGAACCTCGGCCCAGAACCGGAACTGGCCGGAAAACACCGAGCTGAACAGCGACTGGGCCAGCAGGTGCGCGGGCCAGCGCAGCATGTCCGCGGCCGCCTCCGGCGGCAGGCTCTCGTAGCTCTCGAGCTGCTCGTCGAGCAGGTCGACGCCCTGGGCGAAGTCCTTGATCAGCACCCGCCGCGGGAACCCGGCGGTGTCGACGACGAGGACGAGGTTCTGGCCGTGCGGGCAGAACCCGACGCCGTGGCGCAGCAGCCACTGCAGCAACGGCGTGAGCAGCAGGTCGAACAGGCGCGTCAGCCACGCTGTCGCGTCCCCGCCGCCGATCAGGTGCGCCAGCATCGAGACGCCGTCCGGCCCGCGGTAGGGCAGCGCGGCGAACGAAATCGCGCGCTCCCCGTCGGCGAGCCGGATGGGCTCCCGCCACAGCGCGCCCAGGGTCTCGTGGAATCGGTACGGCAGTTCCTCGAGGTGGCCGAACAGCGGGTGTTTCACCGACACGCTCGCGACTTCGCCGAGCAGCCCGAACCGGTACTTCTCCGTCAGCAGCGGGTCGGCCGCGCTGATCCGCCGCAGCCACGTCGTCACCGACGGCCCGGCGAGCGTGGCCGCGGAGTTGAGCCCGCGGTAGACGAGGGTGTTGCGCACGGACACGGCGGTCTTGACGTCGTGGCGTCCGGGCGTGCTGACGTTCGCGCACGTCCGGACCGTCTGGTGCGGCCGGTAGGCGTCGGCGCTCTCCCCGAGGTCGATCACGACACCGGTGGCCAGCTCGGCGGCGTAAAGCGTGCCGAGGATTTCGTCGGCCTGCCACGGGTGCACGGGCACCCAGACGTAGTCCCCGGGTGCCTTCGCGGCGAACTCCGCGCGCAAGGCGCCGAGTTCGGCGTCCAGCAGCGCGTCCCGGCTCAGCTCGTCGACGCAGCGGAACTCGGCGTGGTCCGGGTGGACGGCGAACCAGCGCAGCCGGAGGTCCTCGCCCGCCTCGGGCGCGTACCGGGCGCGGTCGGCCGCGGAGAACCCCACTCGGCCCTTGTTGAGCACCAGCCGCGGGTGGCCGGTCAGGTGCCCGTCCGCGATGTTGTAGTCCAGAGTGGACAGTGCGGCCGCGGTCGGGGCGCGCCGCAGCCGGGCGGCCTCGTTGGCGACGGTCGAGGTCAGCTCGGCGAGCACGTCGGCCAGCCGCAGCCCGCTCAAGCCCAGGACTTCGCGGGCGTCCACGACGAGGGTCCGCGGGTCGGTGACCGGTTCGCCGGACCGGCGCGCGCTGCCCGGTTCGACCGTCCAGGCGTCGAAGGCGCCCCGCCGGGCCCGGAACGCGTAGGTGGCGCCGGGCAGCTCCAGCCGGTACGCGTCGCCGTCGGCGACCGGCTCCAGCATGTGCTCGTAGGACAGTTCCCCGAGCATCTTGTGCGTGATCAGGGCACCGGCCGCGCGCCAGGCGGCCGCGTCGTCGAGGGTCACTTCTCCTCCAGGCCGAAGGTGGTGAAGGCGGTGCGGTCGGGCAGCTCGTGCACGGCTTTGCCGCACACGGCGTTGAGGATGACGGCCGCGCGCCACGCGCCGAGGCCGAGGTCGGGGGCGCCGGGCCCGTGGGTGTGGCGTTCGGCGTTCTGCACGAACAGCGCCCCGGGCACGTCGAGGGCGACGCGGTAGCCGGCGCCGACTTCGAGACGACCCTGCCGGTCGCGGTGGACGGCGTCGCCGAGCCCGGCCAGCAGCGACCGGGTCGGCGTCTCGGCGTAGCCGGTGGCCGCGACGACGGCATTCGTGCGCAAGGTGCCGTCGCGACCCTGCTGCACGTGCCGCACGCGCAGTTCGATTTCTTTGTCTACTGTGGACGCGCCGACGACCTCGACGCCCGGGGTCAGCACTGCCCCCGGCGGGCCGTCGATGCTGCGGCGGTAGAGTTCGTCGTGGATCGCGCCGATCGTCTCGGTGTCGATTCCCTTGTACAGCTGCCATTGCGCGGGCAGCAGCCGGTCGCGGACAGCTTCGGGAAGGCCGTGGAAGTACGCCGTGTAGTCCGGGGTGAACTGCTCCAGCCCGAGTTTCGAGTACTCCATCGGCGCGAACGCCGGCGTCCGCGCCAGCCAGCGCAAGCCGTCCACAGTCGACCGCGCGCGCAGGAGATCGAGGACAACTTCGGCGCCCGACTGCCCGGATCCGACGACCGTGACGCTGTCGGCGGCCAGGAGTTCGTCCCGGTGCGTCAGGTAGTCGGCCGAGTGCAGGGTGAGGACGTCCGGATTTTCCACCAGTTCGCGCAGCGGCCCGGGCACCGAGGGCACCGAGCCGACGCCGAGCACGACGTTGTCCGCGAGCACCGGTGCACGCCCGGCGATCGTGAGTTCGAAGGCGTCACCGGCCCAGCGGAGGCCGGTCACTTCGCACCCGAAGTGGCACGAGGGCAGCCGGGCCGCGGCCCACCGGCCGTAGTCGTCGTATTCGGCGCGCAGCGGGTGGAACCGCTCGGCGAAGTAGAACGGCAGCAGGCGGCCGCGGTCGCGCAGGTAGTTGAGGAAGGAGAACGGGTTCGTCGGGTCGACGAGCGTCACCAGGTCGGCGAGGAACGGCACCTGCAGCGTCGCGCCGTCGACGAGCAGGCCGGGGTGCCAGCGGAACTCCGGGCGGGCGTCGAAGAAGACGGCGTCGAGGCCGTCGACCGGGGCGGCGAGCGCGGCCAGGGAGAGGTTGAACGGCCCGATCCCGACGCCGGCCAGGTGGTGGCGCCTCACGAAGCGACCGGGCTTTCCCGGCCGGCGACGAGCTCGGCGCCGGCCGTGGCGGCGATCCGGTCGAGCAGCGGGCCGTAGTCGTCGCCGGTGGTGTGCGGGTGCAGCAGGGTCAGCTTGAGCCACAGCTGGTCCGCGCCGCCGGGACCGGTCGGCAGCGAAGCGCGGCCGATCACCGCGGTGCCGGCTTCGAGCAGCGCGCGGCGCACGCGGGCGACGAGCTCGTCGTCGCCGGTTTCGTCGGCCCCGACCGGGCGAAGCACGACGGTGGACAGCTCCGGCGCGCCCCAGAGCCGGAGGCCGGGGTGCTCCTCGACGCGCGCCGCGACCTCTGTGGCGGTGGTGCAGCAGCGTTCGACGAGCGCACCGAGACCGTCGGTGCCCAGGGCGTGCACGGTGACGGCCATCCGGAAGGCATCCGGCCGCCGCGACGTCCGGATCGAGCGGCCGAGCAGGTCGGGCAGGCCGGCTTCGGTGTCGTCGTCGGCGTTGAGGTACTCGGCCCGGACGGTCAGGGCGGCCAGATCGGCGGCCTCGCGCGCGGCGAAGAGCCCGGCGGCGACCGGCTGCCAGCCGAACTTGTGCAGGTCGAGGGCGACGGAGTCGGCGAGCTCGAGCCCGGCGAGCTTGGTCTTGAGGGTATCGCTGCACAGGGCCATCCCGCCGTAAGCGGCGTCGACGTGCAGCCGGGCACCGCTCCGGCGGCAGATGGCGGCGATGGCGGGCAGCGGGTCGAGGGTGCCGGTGTTGGTGGTCCCGGCGGTCGCGACGACGACGCTCCGCGGGGTGACGACCTCGGCGAGGGCGTCCGGCAGCAGGCGATCGCCTTCGCACGGGACGACGATCGGCGCGGGCAGGCCGAGCAGCCAGGCCGCGCGGGCGACGCTGTGGTGGGCGTTGGCGCCGCAGACGGGCTGGACGCCGGGGTCGCGTTCGCGGGCCAGGAGGAGGCCGAGGAGGTTGGACTCGGTCCCGCCGGTGGTCACGACGGCATCGGGGGTTTCCGCATCGGGGTAACACAATCGGGCGATTCCGGCGGTGAACTCCCGCTCGAGTTCACTGGCGACGGGAGCCTGGTCCCAGGAGTCCATGGAGGGGTTGAGGGCACTGGCGACGACATCGGCGGCCACGGCCACGGCGAGCGGCGGGCAGTGCAGGTGCGCGGCACAGGCGGGATCGGCGGGATCGGCGGAGCCCGCGGCCAGCAGCCGGCTCAGCTCTTCGAGGGCGGCTTCGGCCCCGACGCCGTGGCGGGGCAGCTGATTGCGGCTGGAGGCAGCGTCGAGCCCGCCACGCTCGGCGGTGGACATGACGGCCCCTGGTCCGCCATGGTCGCCGACCAGCGCAGCGGCCACCCCCGCCGGCTCGCCACGCTCGGCAGCGGCCAAGACAGCCCCCGCTCCACCGTGGTCGCCGACCAGTACGGGGGCCACCGGCGCCGGCTCGCCACGCTCGGCGGTGGCCAAGACAGCCCCCGCTCCACCATGGTCGCCGACCAGCGCAGCGGCCACCCGCGCCGGCTCGCCACGCTCCGCCACCAGGGCCGCGGCGACCGCTGCCGGGCCGCCCGCCGGGACCGGGCCGCCCCGTTCGGCGATTCCGGCAGCCATCCCGCGCAGGGCCGCCGGGATCAGCTCGCCGAGCCTGTCCGCGCCGCCCTCGCCGCCGGCCAGCCCGTCTCCCCGCATGTACCCCCGCCTTCCTTAGGGTTGCCTTGCCTACCCTGCGCAACAGTACGGCGACCGACGGCTGCCTGTCATCCGGCCCCGTCCAGCATGCTCGACCGGGTGGCGGGAACGCGTCGGCCATCGGGAGTAGGTTCACCGCCAGGAGGTGATCAGCGTGCCCCGGTGGGACGTCCTGCTCGCCATCGGCGCGGGCGGCGCGCTGGGCAGCCTCGCCCGGTACGGCCTGTCGGTGGCGATCCCGCACGCGCGCGGCGAGTTCGCCGTCGCCACGCTGCTCACCAACGTCCTCGGCTGCCTCCTGATCGGAGTCCTGATGGCGATCCTGACGACGACGGCCCGGCCACACCACCTCCTCCGGCCGTTCCTCGGCGTCGGGATCCTCGGCGGCTTCACGACGTTCTCCACGTTCGTGACCGACACCCTCGACGCGGCGACGACCGGGCGTCTCGTGGGATCCTTGGCGTACGTGGCCGCTTCGCTGGTGCTGTGCCTGACGGCGGTCACGGCCGGTCTCGCGGCGACACGCGCTGTGCGAAAGGGACGCTGATGGAAGGACCCGCGACGCGCCTCACGATCTACATCGGCGAAGACGACCACTGGCACCACAAGCCGCTCTACCACGAGATCGTCCGCCGGGCGAAGGACGCCGGGCTGGCGGGCGCTTCGGTGCTTCGCGGCGTCGAGGGCTACGGCGCGTCGTCGCTGATCCACACGACGCGGATCCTGTCGCTGTCGGAGGACCTGCCCGTGGTGATCGTGATCATCGACGAAGAGGCGAAGCTGCGGGCGTTCCTGCCCCAGCTGGACGACCTGATCGGCGAGGGCCTGGTGACGCTCGACCAGGTCGAGGTGGTCCGGCACGTGGGGCGGACGGAGTGACGCTGGTCCTGGTGGCCCTCGGCGGGGCGGCGGGCTCGATCCTGCGCTACCTGACCGACCGCCGCGTGCAGCAGTGGCGCGACTCGCCGTTCCCCTTCGGGACGTTGACGGTGAACATCGCGGGCTCGTTCATCCTGGGCTTCCTGAGCGGCTGGCTCCTGCACGGCGCGGAGCCGTCGTCGGTGCGCGCACTGCTGGCGGTGGGCTTCTGCGGCGGCCTGACGACGTTCTCGACGTTCGGCTACGAAACCGTCCGGCTGTTCCTGGAGAAGACGCGGTTGTACGCGGTGCTGAACGTGGTGGTCACCATCCTCGCGGGCCTGACCTCGGGCACCCTCGGGCTGGCGCTGGCCACGGCGATCTGGTCCTGACCCGAGCGCCCCAATGTGGCGTTGGTTGCGTCCAACGCACCCAATGTGGCGTTCGGTGCGTTGGACGCACCGAACGCCACATTGGGGCGCTTGAGAGTCCGGGTCAGCGC
>NZ_JBFACT010000051.1:0-66490 GCF_040640995.1 Amycolatopsis sp. NPDC021455
AAGATCATCAACGCCGAGGGCGAAGCGCAGGCCGCGGCGGCGCTCGGTTCGGCGTCGGACACGATGATGGCGCACCCGCTGGCGTTGCAGCTGCGCAACCTCCAGACCCTGATGGAGATCGGGGTGGACCACAACAGCACGGTGGTGTTCCCGGCGCCGCTGATGAGCACGATCGGCGAGCTGGGTACGTTCCTGGCCCGCGAAGCCGCTGCTGCGGCTCCGGCGATCGGCGCGGTCAAGGTCGTGCCCAACGGCGAAGCCGCCGGCACGGGTTCCCGCCGGGATGGGCTCTCGCCGCAGCGGGAACCGGCCCAGGCGGACGGCGAGGCGGTCGCGGACATCCCGGGCCCGAAGCCCGCGGAGGCGCAAGCCGAGCCGGTCGTGCCCGCCTGAACTTACAGCGTCTTCCTGCTTGCGAGACGGAGGGAGAGGTTGGCGTCGCCACGAATCGTGGCGAAATCCTCTGGTGCCGCGTGTTCGGGACGCGGCCCTTGTCCTTCCGTTTGGTGCCTTTCGGTTGCTTCGCCGGTGTCGTTGGGCTCTGACTCCCTGCTCTGCCGACGTTTCATCGTGGCTGCACACCGGGCGGAAAGGGGATGCCATGTCTTCGCGTACGCACTCAAGCCGTTTCGGGCTGTCCGTCGTGACCGCGGCGTGCCTGGTCCTCGGGCTGGGTACGGCCTCGGCCCAGGCGTCGGCCGACACGGCGAGGCTTCGGGCGCGGGTCGAGCTCGAAGCTCTCGCCGATGGGGCTGCGACCTGGCCTTACGACCTCAACGAACACGGCGTCGTCGTCGGCGAAGCGGCCGTGCCCGCCGGTCCGGCCCATGCCGTCCGGTGGGGCCGGTCGGCGCTGGTCACCGATCTGGGGGCCGTCGACGGACTCGACACGCGCGCCGTCGCGGTCAACGAGCGGGGAACGAGTACCGGCTATTACGACGTCTACGGTCTTCCGCGCGCCGTTCGGTGGTCCACGTCGGGGGCGGTGAGCCGGCTGGACTCGTTGAGTGGAGCGCCGCCATCGTCGTCGATCAGCATCCCGACCGGGCTCGCCGAGGACGACACGGTGATCGGTTACGCGACCGCGGCCGACACGACCACGCACTCGGTGCGCTGGGACCGCCTCGGCCGGGTGCACGACCTCGGTGTGCTGCCGGGCGGGTGGGACAGCGTGCCCTACGGCATCAACGCCGCCGGGACGGTGGTGGGATTCTCCTCGTCGGCCGACAGCCGTCCCCACGCGGTGCGCTGGGACAGCGCGGACCGGATCTTCGAACTGGGCAGCATCGCCGGGCAGACCGCGAGCTGGGCGCTCGCGATCGGCAACGACGGCGGCATCGCCGGCTTCGCCATCGCCGGGGCCCGGACGACGGCCGTGCGCTGGGACGGGGCCGGTGCGGTCACCGAATTGGCACCGCTGCCGGGGCACGAAGCCGGTACCGCCGTCGGCCGCAATGCCGTGGGGACCGTCATCGGCACGTCGGTCGGCGAGCCGCACATCCGGGCCGTCCGCTGGGACCGGCGTGGCCGAGTCACCGCGCTCGACACACTGCCCGGCGGCAGTGACGACCGGCCCACCGGCATCAACGACTCGGGTGTGGTGAGCGGCCAAGCCACCCAGGCCGGCCGGCAGATCGCGGTCAGCTGGGATCGGCGCGGACACATCGCGACGTTGCCGGTGCCGCCCGACGCGTCCGGGTCCGGTGCGCTGGGCGTCAACGACGAAGGGGTGATCGTAGGCGTCTACGAGGGGCTGGACGGACAGTCGCACGCGGTCGTCTGGCGGTGAACCCGATGTTTGCCCGGGCAAGCGCTGTCACTCGGCTTCTGGTCACCGTGGCCGCGGTGGCGTTGTTCCTCGGCGTGCCTCGCAGCGCGCATGCGGGCGTGGACGACTTCACGATCGAGTCGTTCTCCGCCGACTACCACCTCGGCGTCGATCAGGACAGGCATTCCCGGCTCGACGTGACAGAGCGGCTCACCATGCTGTTTCCCGCGATCGACCAGAACCACGGTTTCGAACGGATCCTTCCGGGCGATTACGACGGCCACCCGGTCGGGCTGCGGATGGATGCCGTCACCGACGGCGCCGGGCGTACCGTCCCCTGGACGACCCGCAGCGTGGGAGCCGACACCGTGGTGCGTATCGGAGATCCTTCCCGGTTCGTCCACGGCAGCCAGGTCTACGAACTCCACTACCTCCTCCGCGACGTCACCCGCAGCACCGGCGACCACGACGAACTGCACTGGAACACCTCGGGCACCCACTGGCGCCAGCTGGTGGAGAAGACCGTTGTCCGGCTGTACCTCGATGCCGGCGTCATGGCCGCCTACAACGGCGACCATGCTTGTCTACAAGGGACGCCGGAGTCCGCGGAGCCGTGCGCGGTGGCACGGACGATCAGGGATGGCGCCACCACGTTCACCCTGACCGCGTCGCGCCCGATGCGGCCAGGAGAGAATGTGTCGCTGCGCTTCGGCTTCCGGCTCGGTACTTTCGCCACCTCCGGCGAACCCGGACTCGGCACGGGAACCATCGTCGGATGGGGTGCACTGAACGTGGTGGCCGTGCTCGCCGGAACGGCCTTCCTGGTGCGGCTCTGGCGGCGACGTGTCACCGGCTTCGCCGCGGTCCGGGACCGCGAACCGGTCACCGTGCCGCCCGGGAACGTCAGCGTGCCCATGGCGGCGGTGTTGTGCGGGCGTCCTCACCTCGCCTTCGGCGCCGGACTCCTCGACCTGGCGGTGCGCGGGTACCTCACGATCACGCGATCCGGGCGCGGCGACAAGGTCGACCGCCGCAAGATCTACCGTCTCCGCTTCACTCGCGACCTCGCCGGTCTCACACCCCCGGAATCGCACGTCGCCCGGATCGTCTTCGGCGAGAAGCCCCGGCGCGGGAGCAAGACCGACACCGGTCGGTTCCCGGCTCGGGTGCCTCCGCGCGCGAAGGTCCTCGTGGAGCGGCTCGAAGCCGAGGCGCTCCGGCTCCAGCTCGTCCGTAAGGAGGCCGTGCATCGCAAGCCGTACTACTGGTGGGGTGGAGCGCTGATCGTCCTCGGTACCGCTCTCGTGTCTCCAGGCGTTGTCGCGGTGGGCATCGCCACCTGCGTGGTCGCCTCCCGCTTCAGCCGGCTGACCGACGCCGGCGCCGAGCTGCGCAACCAGTTGCTCTGCCTGCGCAAACACCTGAAGGAGACCTGGCGGGCCGGGCCGCGGGAGCCCGACCCGGCCGAACTGCTCGACCCGGCCCGGCGCCTCCTGCCCTATGCGGTCGTCTTCGGTCTGGACCGGAGCTGGAACGCCGTGCTCAACCCGAAAGCTCCCCGCACCACGTCCCCGGACGGACCGGACCCCTGGTGGCCGGCAATCGGCGCCGGCCCGGCCACCACCACCTTCAGCGGAAGCGCGGGCGGTGGCGGGGGCGGTGATGGCTGGTAGCGGTCCCGGCGTATTCCGCGCGCCGGACGGCCATCGGAAACGGCGGCGCTGGCCGGGTGACGGGGGAGTCCGCTCCTGCACGAGCGGTGCGGCACGGACGGCGGGGCATCGGTCCTGCACCGGCCGGACCCGGTTCGGTTGCCACGCGATGCCGTGCGCCGGACCGGGACGGAGGCCGACCGCAGGAGGAACCGGGTTCCCGGCCGGCTGTTGGGCCGGTGGGACGAGTGGATTACCCCGCGCGGCAGCGGTTTCCCGAGCCGGCCACGTGGTCTATGCCAATCATGGGCCTATTGGCGCGCGGGCCGGTGACGTTCGGCCCCTACCCGGCCGCGCGGCCGGTTGCACGCTGGGGGATCGCGCAATCCGTCTCGACGGAGAGGAGGACCCGCGATGCTGGTTTGCCCTGTCGTCGCGCGACGTCGCGGGCCGAGCCATGACTGATGTCGAACTCGCCGGCCTGGATGCCGGAACCCTGACCATGATCCTGGAGGCGATCGGGGAGTTCGCCGACCGGAACCTGGACACGGAGCTGCTGCTGCGGCTCGACCACGAGGACCGGTGCCCGGAGGAGCTGGTCCGCCGGATGTGCGGGGACGAGCTCGGCATCCACCTTCTCTTCGTCCCCGAGGACTACGGCGGGATGGGGGCGGGCAGCCTCGACGTCTGCCGCGTCTGCGAGCGCATGGCCGGCCTCGACCTCGGCGTCGCCACCAGCGTGCTCGCCACCGCGCTGGGCAGCGACCCGATCGCCGTCGGCGCGACGCCGGAACAGAAGAAGACCTGGCTCAGCCGGATGGCGGGGGAGGGGCTCCTGTTCGCCTACGGCGCAACGGAACCCGAAGCCGGCAGCGATCTCGGGGCGCTCAAGACCGTCGCCGTCCCGGTCGTCGAAGACGGCCGCACCACCGGGTACCGGATCACCGGCCGCAAGCAGTGGATCAGCAACGGCGGCATCGCCGACGCCTACTGCGTGCTGGCCAACGCGCCGGGCGGGCCGAGCTGGTTCGTCGTCGAACGCGACGCGCCCGGGTTCACGCACGCGAAACCCGAAGACAAGCACGGGATCCGGCTGAGCAACACCGCCGCGCTGTTCCTGGACGACGTCACGCTCGGCACCGACGCGCTCGTCGGCGGCGTCGAAGGCCAGGGACTGTGGCAGGCCCAGCAGGTGTTCGGCTACACCCGGCTGATGGTCGCCGCGTTCGGGCTCGGTGCGGGTTGGGCGGCGCTCGACCGGGCGATCGCTTACGCCGCCGACCGGATCCAGGCCGGCGGTCCCCTGTCGCGCAAACAGGGGTACACGCACAAGCTGATCGTTCCGCACGCCGCACGGCTCGAAGCCGCCCGCGCGTACATCGAGGAGACCGCGACCCGGCTCGACACCGGCGAACTGGGGCTGAACACCGAGGGCGCCATCGCCAAGTACCTCGCCACCGAGGCGGGCAACCTCGCCGCCGACGCGGCGATCCAGGCCCACGGCGGCTACGGCTACACCCGCGAGTACCTCGTCGAAAAGATCAAGCGTGACGTCCGGATCACCACGATCTACGAAGGCACGTCGGAGATCATGGAGATGACGATCTCGCGCGACCGCTGGCAGGAGCACCTCAAGACCCGAGGCCGGTACTACCACGACCGGGCCACCGAACTGGAAGCCCTCGAAGCCGCCCACCCGGGGGCCGGTGCCGCCACCGCCGCACTCGGCCTGCACGTGCTCGCCGAGCTGCTCGAACGCTGCCGCGTCGCACGGCTCACCCGGCACCAGCACGTCCTGCTGCGCCTCGGTGAGCTCATCGCCTACGCCGAATGCGCCGCCGCCCTGTGCCGGCGCGCCACCCTCGCGGAGCTGTCCGCGAAGGCCGACCGGCGGTTCGACACCGCCGCCCTCGCCGTCCTCGCGCGGGTGTTCGCGCGAGAAGCGGTCCTGCGCGTGACGACCGTGGGGCTGCAGCTCGTGCAGAGCAGCGCGGACACCGCGGTGGCGGACCTGGCCGCCACCCTGCGGCTGCCGGAAGTCATGGCGAGCCAGGCCGGTGGACTCGCCGACGCCGATGCCCTCGCCGGCATCCTCAACGCCCGATCCGGAGGCCAGTGATGCCCGAGCAACCCCACGATCGAGCCGTCGCGATCGTCGGCGTGAGCGCGATCATGCCCGACGCGCCGGACGCGGTGGCCTTCTGGCACAACATCGTCCAGGGCCGCTATTCGATCGGCGACGTCCCGCCGGAACGCTGGGACCCGGCGCTGTACTACGACGCCGACCCCGCCGTGCCGGACAAGACGTACTCGAAGATCGGCGGCTGGGTCCGCGAGTTCGAATGGGACCCGCGGCACTGGCGGCTGCCGGTGCCGCCGAAGGTCTCGGCGTACATGGACGACGCCCAGAAGTGGGCGGTCAACCTGGCGCGCGCGACCCTGCTCGACTACGGCTGGCCGGAGCGGAAGCTGGACCACGAGCGGACCGCCGTGATCGTCGGCAACGCGCTGGCCGGGGAGAAGCACTACCAGACCGCGCTGCGGATCAGCTTCCCCGAGTTCGCCCGCGAACTGGAGCGCTCGGCGACGTTTTCGGCGCTGCCCAAGGCGATCCGCGCCGCGATCGTCGACGAGGCCCGGCACGGCCTGCGCGAAACCATCCCGGACGTCACCGAGGACAGCATGCCCGGGGAGCTGGCCAACGTCATCGTCGGCCGGATCGCCAACCTCTTCGACTTCCACGGGCCCAGCTACGTCACCGACGCCGCCTGCGCGTCCGGTCTCGCCGCCATGGCGACCTCGGTCGAAGGCCTGATCAACGGCGAGTACGACACGGTGCTCACCGGGGGCATCGACCGCAACATGGGCATCGCCGCGTACGTGAAGTTCTGCAAGATCGGCGCGCTGTCGGCCACCGGCACCCGGCCCTACGGCAAGGGCGCGGACGGCTTCGTGATGGGCGAGGGCGGGAACCTGTTCCTGCTCAAGCGGCTGGCCGACGCCGAACGCGACGGCGACCGGATCTACGCGGTGCTGCTGGGCATGGCGGGGTCCAGCGACGGCAAGGGCAAGGGCATCACCGCGCCCAACCCGGTGGGCCAGCGGCTCGCCGTCGAGCGCGCCTGGCGGCTGGCCGGCGCGGACCCGGCCACCTGTTCGCTGGTGGAGGGGCACGGCACGTCCACCGCGGTCGGCGACGTCGTCGAGGTGCAGGCGCTCGCCGAGGTCTTCGGCTCGGCCCCGGCGGGCTCGATCCCGCTCGGCTCGGTGAAGTCCAACATCGGCCACCTCAAGGGCGCGGCCGGGACGGCGGGTCTGTTCAAGGCCACGATGGCCCTGCACGAGAAGATCCTCCCGGCGACCCTGCACGCCGAGGTGCCGAACCCGCACATCGACTTCGCCCACGGCCCCTTCCGGGCCAACACCGAACTCCACGAGTGGGCCCGGCCACCGGCCGGGATCCGGCGGGCCGGGGTGAGCGCGTTCGGCTTCGGCGGGACGAACTTCCACGCCGTGCTCGAGGAGTACGTGCCCGGCCGGCACCGTGACCCGGAACGGAAGTCCGTGTCCTTCGCCGGAGCCGACCTGCCCGCGAAGAGCGAGCCCGCGAAGACCGGACCGGCGAAGACCGAGCCCCCGCGCGGAGCGTTCGTCGCGGGCGCCGCCGACGAGCGCGGGCTCGCCGACCGGCTCCGGCAGGCCGCCGCGGGTGAACTGCCCCAGGCGGGACCGCCGCCGGCGGCCGACCTCGCCGCGCCACTGCGGATCGCGATCGACTACGGCGACACCGCCGAGCTGGCGGAGAAGGCGAACCGCGCCCTGCAGGCGCTCGACCGGGGCAACCCGGCGATCTGGAAGGCGTTGCGCGCGCAGGGCGTGTTCCTCGGCCGTGGACCGCGGCGCAAGGTCGCCTTCCTCTACACCGGCCAGGGCTCGCAGTACGTCAACATGCTCCGGACGCTGGCCGCCCGCGAGCCGGTGGTGGCCGAGACGTTCGCCCAGGCGGACGCGGTGATGACCCCGCTGCTCGGCAAACCGCTCACCGAGTACCTCTTCGCCGACGGCGCGGACGCCGTCGCCCGTGCGGAGCAGCGCCTGCTGCAGACCGAGATCACCCAGCCCGCCGTGCTGGCGGCCGATCTCGCCCTCACCCGGCTGCTGGCCGAACACCACGTCCGGCCGGACCTCGTGATGGGGCACAGCCTCGGCGAGTACGGCGCCCTGGTCGCGGCCGGTGCACTGTCCTTTGAGGACGCTCTGGAGGCGGTCAGTGCCCGTGGCAGCGAGATGGCCCACCTGACCGTCGAGGACAACGGCGCGATGGCCGCGATCTTCGCCCCGCTCGACGAGATCGAACGGACCATCGGCCGGATCGACGGTTACGTCGTGATCGCCAACGTCAACAGCACGAGCCAGGCGGTGATCGGCGGCGCCACCGCCGCCGTCGAAGCCGCGGTGGAACGGTTCGCCGCGGCCGGGCGGACCGCCGTGCGGCTGCCGGTCAGCCACGCCTTCCACACCGCGATCGTCGCGCCGGTCAGCGAGCCGCTGCGCCGGATGCTGCGGCGGCTCGAGCTGAAGGCGCCGGCGCTGCCCGTCGTCGCGAACGTCGACGGCGAGCTGTACCCGGACTCGCCGGACCGGATGCCCGACATCCTGGGCCGCCAGGTCGCGTCGCCGGTCCAGTTCGTCAAGGGGCTCGAGACGTTGTACGCCGAAGGCGCGCGGGTGTTCGTCGAAGTCGGCCCGAAGAAGGCACTGCACGGCTTCGTCGAGGACGCGCTCGGCAGCCGGCACGACGACGTGCTGGCCCTGTTCACCAACCACCCCAAGCAAGGCGACCTGGTGTCGTTCAACCAGGCCTTGTGCGGGCTGTACGCCGCCGGGTTCGGCGCCGCCGAGGCGGCCCCCGAAATCCCGGCCGAGCCGAGGACGGCGACTGTGACTCCCGACCGGTACACCGAACTGGGCCACCTGGTGGCCGACTTCTTCACCCGGAGCCAGGCGGTGCTGGGTGGCGCACCCGCGCCGGCCCCGGTGCCCGCGGAGACCGAGCCGGTCGTGATCACCGGGGCGGCACTGGGCCTGCCCGGCACCGAGCGCGTCTTCGACGACGCCAACGTGGGCCGGATCCTGCACGGCGAGCAGTTCATCGGCGCGATCCCGCGGGCGTTCCGGGAAGCCATGGCGGACAAGCACATCACCCGCCTGGTCAAGAGCGAGAACGGTTCGCCACGCTTCGCGGCCATCGACAGCCCGGACGACGTCATCAAGCTCGCCGCCCGCGCGGGCGCGCTCGACGTCGTCGAGGAGTTCGGCGTCGACCGCGAACGCGACAAGGCCCTCGGCGAGTGCACGCGGCTGGCGATCGGCGCGGGCTTCGACGCGTTGCGCGACGCGGGGATCCCCCTGTCCCAGCACTACAAGACGACCACGGTCGGCGGGAAACTGCCGGACCGGTGGGGCCTGCCCGAGGCGCTGCGCGACGACACCGGCGTGATCTTCGCGTCCGCGTTCCCGGGCCTCGGCGAGTTCGCCGAGGACGTCGAACGCTATCTCGCCGACCGGTACCGGCACCACGAACACGACACCCTGGCGGCCATTCGCGCGCGGGCCGAGGGCGACGTCGCCGTGGAGCTCGACCGCCGGATCGCGGCCCTGGACGCCGAGATCGCCGCGGCGCCGTTCGAGTTCGACCGCCGGTTCCTGTTCCGGGTGCTGTCGATGGGACACTCGCAGTTCGCCGAGATCATCGGCGCGCGCGGGCCGAACACCCAGGTCAACTCCGCCTGCGCCAGCACGACCCAGGCGATCGGGCTGGCCGAGGACTGGATCCGGGCCGGCCGGTGCCGGCGCGTGGTGATCGTCGCGGCCGACGACGCGACCTCCGACTCGCTGCTCGAGTGGGTCGGCGCGGGCTTCCTGGCCAGCGGCGCGGCCGCCACCGACGCGGCGGTCGAGGACGCGGCCGTGCCGTTCGACGCGCGGCGCCACGGGATGCTGCTCGGCATGGGCGCCGCGGGGATCGTCGTCGAGTCCGCCGCGGCCGCCCGGGAACGCGGCCTGCAGCCGATCTGCGAGGTCCTCTCCGGGGTGAGCGCCAACAGCGCGTTCCACGGCACGAAACTGGACGTCGAGCACATCTCCGGGGTGATGGAGACGCTGGTGGCCCAGGCGGAACGGCGAGGGCTGGACCGGCACGCGATCGCCGCGGAGACGGTGTTCGTCTCCCACGAGACGTACACGCCGGCGCGCGGCGGCAGCGCCCAGGCGGAGATCGACGCGCTGCGCAAGGTCTTCGGCCGGGACGCCGACCGGGTGATCATCGCCAACACCAAGGGGTTCACCGGCCACCCGATGGGCGTCGGGATCGAAGACGTCGTCGCGATCAAGGCCCTCGAAACCGGGATCGTGCCGCCGGTGCCGAACTTCAAGGAGATAGACCCGTCCCTGGGCCGGCTCAACCTCTCGGGCGGCGGAGCCTACCCGGTGCGCTACGCCCTGCGGCTCGCGGCGGGCTTCGGCTCCCAGATCAGCATGGTGCTGCTGCGCTGGACCCCGGTCGCCGACGGCCGCCACCGCGCGCCGGCGGAGCTGGGCTACTCCTACCGCATCGCCGACCGCGGGACGTGGCAGCGCTGGCTGACGGACCTGGGCGGCACGGACCTGGAGGTCGACCACCGGCGGCTGCGGATCGCCGACGGGACGGCGCCCGAGCCGGCCGCCGAGCCGATCGTGGTTCCCGAGCCCGCCGTCGACGATGTCACCGCGCAGGTCCTGTCCGTGGTGGCGGAGAAGACGGGCTATCCGGAGGACATGCTCGAGCTGGATTTGGATCTCGAGGCCGACCTGGGTGTCGACACGGTGAAGCAGGCGGAGGTGTTCGCGGAGATCCGGGAGCGGTTCGGGATCGAGCGGGATGACACGCTTCGGTTGCGTGATTACCCGACGTTGAACCACGTGATCGGTTTCGTCCGGGAGCGCGGGGCCGGCGACGGGCCCGCTCCGGCCAGTGACGAGGTGACGGACCAGGTGCTCGCCGTCGTCGCCGAGAAGACCGGCTACCCGGAGGACATGCTGGAGCTTGATCTCGACCTCGAAGCCGACCTCGGCGTCGACACGGTGAAGCAGGCCGAGGTCTTTGCGGAGATTCGCGAGCGGTTCGGGATCGAGCGGGATGACACGCTTCGGTTGCGTGATTACCCGACGCTGGCCCACGTGATCGGTTTCGTCCGCGACCGATCGGCCACTACGCAGTCCGATGTGGACACTGTGGAGGCGACCGTCCTCGCTGTGGTGGCGGAGAAGACCGGCTATCCGGAGGACATGCTCGAGCTGGACCTGGATCTCGAGGCCGATCTCGGGGTGGACACGGTGAAGCAGGCGGAGGTGTTCGCGGAGATTCGCGAGCGGTTCGGGATCGAGCGGGACGACACGCTTCGGTTGCGTGATTACCCGACGCTGGCCCACGTGATCGGTTTTATCCGCGACCGATCGGCCACTGCGCAGTCCGATGTGGACAATGTGGAAGGAACGGTCCTCGCTGTGGTGGCGGGGAAGACCGGCTATCCGGAGGACATGCTCGAGCTGGACCTGGATCTCGAAGCCGATCTCGGGGTGGACACGGTGAAGCAGGCCGAGGTGTTCGCGGAGATTCGCGAGCGGTTCGGGATCGAGCGGGACGACAACCTCAGGCTGCGCGACTACCCGACCCTCGCCCACGTGATCGGCTTCGTGCGCGAGCGCGCATCGACGGCAACGGCCGTCGAAGTGTCCACAGTGGAAGAGGCACCTGTCGAAACCGGAGCCTTCCCGCGCCGCGTGCCGGTCGCGACCATCCGGCCGCCGCTGGAGTTCTGCCGGGCCACCGGTACCGAACTCCGCGCGGGACAGCGGGTCGTCGTCGCGAGCGATGGCGGGGGAGCGGGCGCCGCGCTCGCCGAACGGCTGGCCGCCCGCGGTGTCGACGTGCTGCTCGCCGAGCCGGGCGACGAACGGCTCGGCGACGGGCCCGTCCACGGCGTCTACTGGCTCCCGGCCCTCGACCACGAAGGCCCGATCGACGCCATGGACCTCGAGGCCTGGCGCGAAGCCAACCGGATCCGCGTGAAGCTGCTCTACGCCACCATGCGGAAGCTGAACGACCAGGAACCGTTCCTCGTCACCGGCACCCGGCTCGGCGGCCGGCACGGCTACGACGAAGCGGGCGCATACGCCCCGCTCGGCGGCGCGGTCACCGGGTTCGCCAAGGCCTACGGCCGCGAACGGCCCGACGCGCTGGTCAAGGCGGTCGACTTCGGTCCCGAAGCGACGCCGCAGGAGATCGCGGACGCCCTTGTCGAAGAGACCCTCACCGACCCCGGCGCGCTGGAAGTCGGCCGGTCCCAGGGCCTGCGGTGGAGCGTCACGGTGGAAGAGCGCCACCTCGAAGGAGACGGGATGACACTGGGACCGGACACCGTGTTCGTGGTGACCGGCGCCGCGGGCAGCATCGTTTCCGCGATCACCGCCGACCTCGCGAAGGCCTCGGGCGGCACGTTCCACCTGCTCGACCTGACGCCCGAGCCGGACGAAGGCGACGCCGACGTCGCCCGGTTCACCACCGATCACGAAGGCCTCAAGGCCGACCTGATCAGCCGGCTCACGGACAAGGGCAAGCGCCCGACGCCGGTGCGGGTCGAGCGCGAACTGGCCCGCTGCGAGCGGCTCGCCGCGGCGCGGGCGGCGATCGACGCCGTGCGGGACGCGGGCGGCCGGGTGCACTACCACTGCGTCGACCTCACCGACGCCGACGCGGTCGCGAAGGCGCTCGAAGGCGTCGAGCGCGTCGACGTGCTGCTGCACGCCGCCGGGCTCGACATCAGCCACGCCCTGCCGGACAAGGAACCCCGCGAATACGACCTCGTGTTCGGGGTCAAGGCCGACGGCTGGTTCACCGTCCGCAAGGCCCTCGGCGACCACCCGCCCGGCGTCACCGTGGCGTTCAGCTCGGTCGCCGGCCGGTTCGGCAACCTCGGCCAGACCGACTACAGCGCGGCCAACGACCTGCTGTGCAAGCTCACCTCGGCGACCGGCGGCCTCGCCGTCGACTGGACGGCGTGGGCCGGCATCGGCATGGCGACGCGGGGTTCCATCCCGAAGATGATGGAACGCGCGGGCATCGAGATGCTGCCGCCCGAGATCGGCGTCCCGTGGATCCGCCGCGAACTCACCGGCGGCGCGTACCGCGGCGAGGTCGTCGTCGCGGGCGAGCTGGGCGCCCTCGTCGACGAGCGCGACGGCGTCGAACCGGCGAGCTTCCCCGCCGGGCCGATGACGGGCGAGGTCGAGCGGATGGGAGTCCACAGTGGACTCCGCGTCCGGACGACGCTCGACCCGGGCGAACAGCCGTTCCTCGGCGACCACCGGATCGACGGCACCCCGGTGCTGCCCGGCGTGCTCGGTATCGAAGCCTTCGCGGAGGTGGCGGCGCTGCCGCTGCCGGGCTGGCGCCCGGTGGCGATCGAGGACGTCGAGTTCCTCGCCCCCTGCAAGTTCTACCGGGACGAGCCGCGCACCCTCACCGTCACCGCGGCCTTCCGCGCGGACGGCGACGGCCTGGTCGCCGACTGCGCGCTGACCGGCGCCCGCGTGCTGGCCGGGCAGGCCGACCCCCAGGTGACGACCCACTTCACCGGGCGGGTCCGGCTCGCGCGGACGCCGGTGGGCGACGCGGTCACCGCGGCCGCGCCGCCGGTCCCGGACGGGAAAGGCGTGCCCGCGGACGCGATCTACGACGTCTTCTTCCACGGCCCCGCCTTCCGGGTCCTCGAACGGGCCTGGCGGGCCGAAAGCGGCCCGGTTGGGTTGTACGCGAGCGACCTGCCGCCCGACCACGTGCCCGGGGACCGGCCGGAGCTGGTGTCGCCGCGGCTGATCGAGCTCGTCTTCCAGACCGCCGGGATCTGGGACATCGGCCGGCACGGCCGGTTCGGCCTGCCCCGGCACGTCGACCGGATCGTGCTGCACGACGCCCCCGAGCCGCGGGGACGGCTGGAAGCCGTCGTGACGTCCGAAGAGGACGGTTTCGGCGGACGCGTGCTCGACGAGAACGGCGCGGTTCTGCTGGAGCTGAGCGGCTATCGCACGACCGAGCTGCCCGGCGCGCTCGACACCGGCCGCAGTGCCCCGATGACGGAGGCGATGGCGTGAGCGGCTTCCACCGGGTGGCGGTCGTCAACCGCGGCGAGCCGGCCCTGCGGTTCCTCACCGCCGCGGCCGAGCTCGCCCGCGAGGGCGACCCGCTGACCACCATCGCGCTCTACACCGAACCCGACCGGCAGGCCTGGTTCGTGCGCGAGGCCGACGAAGCCGTGTGCCTCGGCCCGGCCATGACCACCGACTCCGGCACCGGCCGGCAGCGCCAGGCCTACCTGGACCTGGCGCGCCTGGAACAGGCGCTCGTCGAGGCCGGGGCCGAGGCCGCCTGGGTCGGCTGGGGCTTCGTCGCCGAGCACGCCGAGTTCGCCGAGCTGTGCGAAAAGCTCGGGATCGTCTTCATCGGCCCGTCGCCGGAGGCGATGCGGCTGGCCGGCGACAAGATCCGGGCGAAGCAGCTGGCCGAGCGGGCCGGGGTGCCCGTGGTGCCGTGGAGCGGCGGCCCGGTCGGCACCCTGGCCGACGCCGTCGCGGCGGCCGGGCGGATCGGCTTCCCGTTGCTGGTCAAGGCGACCGCGGGCGGCGGGGGCCGCGGGATCCGCCGGGTGGGCGGCCCGGAGGAGCTCGAAGCGGCGTTCGAGTCGGCCCGGTCGGAGGCGCGGCACGGCTTCGGCGACGCGAGCGTGTTCCTGGAACGCGAGCTGACCGGGGCCCGGCACGTCGAGGTCCAGGTCATCGCCGACCGGCACGGCACCGTCTGGCCGGTCGGCCTGCGTGACTGCTCCCTGCAGCGGCGGCACCAGAAGGTGCTGGAAGAGTCGGCGTGCGTCCTGCTCGATCCGGGACAGGACGCCGAGATCCGCGCCGCGGCGGCCCGCCTCTGCTGCGAAGCGGGATACACGAACGCCGGCACGGTCGAGTTCCTCTACGTGCCGAAGACGCGTGAGTACTTTTTCCTGGAGGTCAACGCGCGCCTGCAGGTCGAGCACCCGGTCACCGAGCTGACCACCGGGCTCGACCTGGTGAAGCTGCAGATCGCCGTGGCCCGCGGGGAACGGCTGACCGGGCCGCCGCCGGCGTCGTCCGGGCACGCGATGGAGGTCCGCCTCACCGCCGAGAACCCCGACCACGGCTTCGCGCCGGCGCCCGGGCGGATCCGCCGGTTCCGGCTGCCCGCCGGGCCCGGGATCCGCGTGGACACCGGCGTCGCCGAGGGCGACGAGATCGCCGCCGAGTTCGACTCGATGATCGCGAAGGTGCTGGCGTGGGGCCGCGACCGCGAGGAGGCGCGGGCGCGGCTGGCCGGGGCGCTGGCCCACACCCAGCTGATCGTCGAGGGCGGCCGGATCACCAAGGCGTTCCTGCTGACCCTGCTCGACCACCCGGACGTCGTGGCCGGCCGGTACGACACCGGCTGGCTCGACGCGAAGACGGCGACCGGTGAGCTCCTGGAACGCCGGTACGCCGACATCGCGCTCGTGTGCGCCGGGATCGAGGCGTACGCGCTGGAGCATGAGCGCACCCGAGCGGAGTTCTACGCGGGAGTGGCCCGCGGCCGGCCGGGCCCGGCACCGGACGGCGAGCGGCGCATCGAGTTCCGCTACCGCGGCACGCCGTGCGTGGTGGGCGTCCTCCAGCACGGCCCGTCGAGCTACCGGGTCTCGCTCGGCGATGCCGAAACCGACGTCGAGGTCGCGCGCGTGGGCGAGGTCGAACGGCGGCTGCGCTTCCCCGGCCGGGCCTACCGGGTGCTCGCCGCGCACGCCGGCCCGATCCACACCGTGGAGGTCGAGGGGATCACCCACACCATCGCGCGGGACGAGGGCGGCGTGGTCCGTTCGCCGACCCCGGCGGTCGTCGTGTCGGTCGCCGTCGCGGCCGGGGACACCGTCGCGGCCGGCGACCCGCTGGTCGTCATCGAGTCCATGAAGATGGAGACGGCCGTGACCGCGACCTTCCCCGGCCGGGTGCGGTCGGTGCTCGTGGGGCCGAACGTCCAGGTCGGTGCGGGTGCTCCGCTGCTGCGGCTGGACCCGGTGATCGGGGACAGCCCGGTGTCGGGCCGGGGCGTCCCGGAGCTGAGCGCCGGCCCCGGAACCGGGCGGAGCCTGGCCGGCGCGCTGCGGTCGCTGCTGCTCGGGTTCGACGCCGATTCGGGCGCGCTCGCCCGCCTGGGCCGTGGCGAGGACCCGTGGACGCCGCTGCCGGAGGACGATCCGGAGCGGTTCCGCGGGGAGCGCGAGTTCCTGCGGCTGTTCGCGGACGTCTGCGCGGTGTCGCGCCGCCGTCCGGAGCCCGGGGACGAGACGGGGGAGGAGCGCGTCCGTGCCCCCGAGGAGTACCTGCTGACCTGCCTGCGGACCTACGGCAGCGGCGGCGAGGGCCTGCCGCCCCGGTTCCTGGACGGGCTGCTGCGGGTGCTGCGCCACCACGGGATCACGAAGCTGGGACCTTCGCCCGAGGTCGCGGACGCCCTGCTGCGCCTCCACCGCGGGCAGCACCGGCTCGAAACCGTGCTGCCCGCCGTCACGGCGATCCTGGACCGCTGGACCGGCCGCGGCCCGCACCCGGCCGACGACGACCTGCGCGAGCTGCTCGACCGGCTCGTCGCGGCCACCGACCAGCGGTACCCGGCGGTCATGGACCTGGCCCGCGACGTCCGGTTCCGCTGCTTCGAACAGCCGGTGCTGGTGCGCGCGCGAGCCCGGCTCTACCGGGAGATGGACGGCCACATCGCCGCGCTCGCGTCCGGTGCCGGCTCCGGCGAGGAGCGGGACCGGCGCATGGCCGCCCTCGTCGGCTGCCCGCAGCCGCTGCGGCCGCTGCTGCTGCGGTGGTACCGGCGGGGTGACGAGCGGGCGCGGGACGTCGCGCTCGAAGTCGCGGCCCGCCGCTACTACCGGATTCGTGAGCTCGGCCCGGTCGACCTGGTCGACGCCGGGGGAGCCCGGCTCGCCGTGTCCGGCTACCGGTACCGCGGCACGCTGTTCCACCTGATGGTGGGCTGCGGGGCGGCCGGCGGCCTGCCCGAGCTCGCCGCGGCCGTCGGCCGGTACCTCGCCGGGCTCGCCGCGGACCTGCGGCCGGTGCTCGACCTGCACCTGTGGGCCGACACCGAGCCCGGGGACGACCTGCGCGACCGCCTGCGGGACGTCCTCGCCGCGGCGGTGCCCGCCCGGCCGCTGCACCGCGCCGACGTGACGGTCACCGGCCCGCGGGGCACCCGGCACTTCACCTTCCGGTCCACAGTGGACGGGCTGGCCGAGGAACCGCTCTACCGGGACATGCACCCGATGCTGGCCAAGCGGCTGAACGTCGATCGGCTGTCGCGCTTCGCGATCACCCGCCTCGACTCCGCCGAAGACGTCTACCTGTTCCACGGCGTCGCGCACGAGAACCCGAAGGACGAACGGCTGTTCGCGCTCGCCGAGGTACGCGACCTGACGCCGGTCACCGGCGAGCACGGCGAGGTGGCGAGCTACCCCGCGCTGGACTGGGTGCTCGGCGAGGTGCTGTCCGGGCTGCGCCGGTTCCAGTCCCACCGGCCGGCGGGCCGGCGGCTGCTCAAGAACGTGGTGCTGCTGCACGTCCGTCCACCGTGGACGGTCGCGGCGGAGCTGTGGCGCGACCTCGGCCACCGGCTGGCGCCGTCGTTCCGCGGGCTGGGCGTCGAGCACGTCCTGGTCCGGCTGCGCGCGGCGGGTCGCGATGTCGTCCTGGACGTCAGCCACCTCGGCGGCGCGGGCGTCGTCGTGCGGGAGACGCCGCCGTCGGACGAGCCGATCGAACCGCTCGGCGAGTACGACCTGAAGGCCCTGCGCACCGAGCGGCGCGGTGAGGTCTACCCGTACGAGCTGGTCCGGCTGCTCACCCCGCCCGCCGGGGCCACGTCGGACTTCCCCGCCGGGGAGTTCACCGAGTACGACCTCGACGCCGCGGGCGCGTACGGGCCGGTCGACCGGCCACCGGGCGGCAACACGGCCAACCTCGTCACCGGGCTGATCCGCAACCACACCGCGACCGTGCCCGAGGGCATGGCCCGCGTGCTGATCGCGGGCGACCCCAGCCGCAGCCTGGGCGCGCTCGCCGAGCCGGAGTGCCGCCGGATCGTGGCGGCCCTCGACCTGGCCGAGCGCACGGGCGTGCCGGTGGAGTGGTTCGCGGTGTCCTCCGGCGCGCGCATCTCGATGACCAGCGGCACCGAGAACATGGACTGGATCGGGGCGGTGCTGCGCCGGATCGTCACCTTCACCCAGGGCGGCGGCGAGATCAACATCGTGGTCACCGGGATCAACGTCGGCGCCCAGCCCTACTGGAACGCCGAGGCGACGATGCTCATGCACACCCGCGGCGTGCTCGTGATGCTGCCGGACAGCGCGATGGTGCTCACCGGCAAGCAGGCCCTCGATTTCTCCGGCGGCGTCTCGGCCGAGGACAACCTCGGCATCGGCGGGTTCGAGCGGATCATGGGCCCGAACGGCCAGGCCCAGTACCGGGCCGGCGACCTCGAATCCGCGTGCGAAATCCTCTTCGCGCACTACGAGCACACGTACGTGGTGCCGGGCGAGCGGTTCCCGCGGCGGGCCCGCACCGCGGACCCGGTCGACCGGGACGTCCGCGCCACCCCGCACCCGCGGCTGGCCGGCACGGACTTCACGACCGTCGGGGACGTCTTCTCCGCCACGGCCAACCCCGAGCGCAAGAAGCCGTTCGCCATCCGGGCGGTCCTGCGGGCGGTCGCCGACGCCGACCACCGGCCCCTGGAACGCTGGGCCCGGTGGAAGCACGCCGACACCGCGGTGGTGTGGGACGCGCACATCGGCGGGATCCCGGTGTGCCTGATCGGGTTCGAGTCGCACCCGGTGCCGCGCGAGGACCCGGTGCCCGGGGACGGCCCGGCGGTGTGGACGGCGGGGACGTTGTTCCCGCAGTCGTCGAAGAAGGTGGCCCGCGCGATCAACGCGGCGAGCGGCAACCGGCCGGTGGTCGTGCTGGCCAACCTGTCGGGCTTCGACGGCTCGCCGGAGTCGATGCGCAGCCGCCAGCTGGAGTACGGCGCGGAGATCGGCCGCGCGGTGACCAACTTCGCCGGGCCGATCGTGTTCGCGGTCGTGTCGCGCTACCACGGCGGTGCGTTCGTCGTGTTCTCCAAGCAGCTCAACGAAAACCTGGAGGTCGCGGCGGTCGAGGGCTCCTACGCGTCGGTGATCGGCGGCGCGCCGGCGGCGGCGGTGGTGTTCGCCCGCGAAGTGCGGTCCCGCACCCAGGCGGACCCGCGCGTGGCGCGGGCTCGAACCGGTTCCGCCGCGGAGCTGCGGGAGGTGACGGAACAGGTCCGGGCGGAGAAGCTCGGCGAGGTGGCGGCGGAGTTCGACGACGTGCACGACATCGTCCGCGCCCGGAAGGTCGGCTCGGTCGACCACATCATCCCGGCGAGCGGTCTGCGGCCGTACCTGGTCGCGGCCCTGGAACGGGGGATGGCCCGGTGCGGCGTACCCCGGTGAGCCAGCCGTGGGAGGGAACCGCCGCCGCGAGCGACGGCGGTTCCGTCAGGCAGCGCGGGGGAGCGTGGGGCACGGTGGCCGCGCAGGTGAGCAGGAAGTCGCCGTACCGGCGCCACCAGCCGGGGAATTCGGTGCCTTCGGCCGCGCGCACGACCAGCGGGCTCCACCCGGGCCCGCCGGCGTCGAGCTCGACCTCCACCGAGCGGGTGTCCCGGCGCAGGCCGGTGCCGAGGACCTTCAGTGCGCTCTCCTTGGCCGACCAGATCAGGTTGGCGAGCACCGACCGGTCTCCGGCGGAGACCGTCTCGCGTTCGCGGGCCGTGAACCACGTCCGTACGAAGGCAGCCGAGCGGGGTTCGACCAGTTCGAGGTCGCAGCCGAGTGCGGCGCCGGGCGGCCCGGTCAGGCAGACGGCCCAGTCGGCGCGGTCGGTCAGCGAAACGGCGACGGGTGCGGGCACGCCGTCGTGGCAGGCGACCGGCGCACCGGTCGAGGCGGGGCGGACTTCGATGCGGGCCAGCGTGCCGGCGGCGTCGTCGAGCCCGAGCGCGGCCGCGATCGCGTGTTTCGCCGTCCACCGCGACAGTCTCAGCTCGGACCGCCGTTTCGGGTGCCCGAGCCCGGCCAGCCGCGCCGCCTCGGCCGGTGACAGCCAGTCGTCGGCGATCGGGACGTCCCGCATCCCGCAGGCGAGCCAGTGTCCGGTCACGGTTCCAGCTTCCCCACGGCGTCCTCGGCCGCACAGGGCCGAAAGCCACCACCCCGCCGGTGGTGCCGACCGGCAACCCGATCCGAGGAGACCGTGATGGCCCTGCCCGACTCTGCTGCTTCCCTGCTGGTTCCGGCGCCGGTCGGCAAGCTGGCGATCGAGCGGTTCGAACCGCTGATCGGCGAGCAGGCCTACCGCCGGCTCCAGGACCGCTTCGCCCGCGCGCGCGAGCTGCTCGGCGACCACGTCATGTGGCACGTGAACTCCACCGCGCGCGGCGGGGGCGTGGCCGAGATGCTCCACTCGCTGCTGGCGTACGGGCGCGGAGCGGGCCTCGACGAGCGGTGGCTGGCCATCGCCGGTACCGCACCCTTCTTCGCGGTGACCAAGCGGCTGCACAACAACCTCCACGGCGCGCCGGGCGACGGCTTGCCGCTCGACGCCGAGGCTCGCGAGGTCTACGAGTCGTTCACGCGCGCCGCGGGCGAAGAGCTCGCGGCGCGGCTCTCCCCGGGGGACGTCGTGCTGCTGCACGACCCGCAGAGCGCGGGAATGGTCCCCGCACTCGCCGGGCTCGGTGTGCCGGTCGTCTGGCGCAGCCACGTGGGGATCGACCACGCCACCCCGGTGGCCCGGCGGGCGTGGGAGTTCCTGCGCGGGTACGTCCGGCAGGCCGACGCCTACGTCTTCTCCCGCCGTCAGCACGTCTGGGACGACCTGGCCCCGGCGAAGACCGCGCTCATCGCGCCCTCGATCGACGCCTTCTCGGCCAAGAACCAGGATCTCCCCGACGACCGTGTCACAGCCATCCTCGCGGCCGCGGGGGTACAGGACACCCCGTCGGCCGGCGACCCGGTGTTCACCCGCCTGGACGGCTCGGCGGGCCGCGTCGGACGCCGCGCGCGGATGACGGAGACCCGGCGCCTGCGCCCGGACGACGCGGTGGTGCTGCAGGTTTCGCGCTGGGACCGGCTCAAGGACCCGCTCGGGGTGATCGACGGCTTCGTGCGCTACGTGCTGCCCTCGACCGACGCCCACCTGGTCCTGGCCGGGCCGTCGGTCGAGGAGGTCGCCGACGACCCCGAAGGCGGCGACGTGCTGGACGAGGCAATGGCGTGCTTCGCCACGCTTCCCTCACGGGTTCAGGAGCACGTTCACCTCGCGACGCTCCCGATGGCGGATCTGGAGGAGAACGCGGCGATCGTGAACGCGCTGCAGCGCCGGGCCCAGGTGGTGGTGCAGAAATCGATCGCCGAGGGCTTCGGCCTCACGGTGGCCGAAGCGATGTGGAAGGCCCGCGCGGTGGTGGCCGGCCGGATCGGCGGAATCCAGGACCAGATCGAGAACGGCCGCACCGGCTGCCTGGTCGACGCGCTCGACCCGGCGGCTTTCGGCAGCGCGGTGACCGACCTCCTGACCGACCCGGTCCGCGCGGCGGAGCTGGGCGAGCAGGCCCGCCTCCAGGTCCGGCGGGAGTTCCTGGGGACGCGGTCGTTCCTGCAGTACATCGCTCTCTACGAGCGTCTGGTGACCGGCCGGGGAGTGCCGGCGGAAGTGTCGTTCCCACCGGGATACGCCTGACGCCACCCGGCCCGGCGGTCAGGCGAGTGACCGCCCGATCAGTCCGGCCGTCCGGGTGGCGTAGCTCCATGTGTTCGTCGACGGCGGGCCTGGTCGCTGAACGGCGGTCTTCCGGCTCTGCGCTCGAGGACCCAAGACCCTGCCCCCGGGCAGGGTGGTGGGCGGAGGGTCGTGGGGCGAACGGAGGCCACGATGACGACCCGAGAGAAGACCCGCCGACCGTCAGTCCGGTCCCGGCGTGCCGGGTACCTCGTCGGGGCCGTGCTCAACAGCGTGCTTCTCGTCCTGATCAACGGCCGGCCCGGCTGGGACGCGGTGCCGTTCCTCACCGCCGGCTTCGCTTCGGTGGTCGGCGCCGTCGACCTCGCGCTCATCGCCAGTCTGGTCACCAGCCTCGTCCACCTGTGGCGCGACCCCGAGTGGCTCGTCGTCAGGGTGGCGGGCCCAGGGTTCTTGGACCGTTCCGCCGGGGACCAAAGGCTCGACTCCTCAGGCAAGGACGCGCACGAACCCCACGGACCGGCCTGGCGAGCCCTGCCGTGGGCTGGTCGGATCCGAACCACCGGGAATTCGACGGAGTACGCGTCCTTGATTTGTCCGGTCACCATGCGGTGGGGTTTTCCCTCGATCCGGGGGGATGATCGCCAGGCGGGCTCGCGAGGAAGGTGCGGACGGCCCGCATGACCTCGGCGGTCTGCTCGTCATGCGGGTTGTGGCCGGCGCGCTCGACGAGTTGCCGGCGGGCGTGCGGGATGCCCGCGGCCAGCTCCTGCTGGGCCTCGGGCGGGAAGAGCACGTCGCTGCGTCCGGCCAGGACCAGGGCCGGGACCTCGATCTCAGCGAGGCGGTCCAGCACCGTCCAGCCGTTGAGCAGGGTTCGCCCGGCGAAGATCAGCGCTTCCGGGCGTGCTTTCGTGCGCCACGCTCCGTGCGTCAGGGAGCGGAACGCGCCCAGCAGGGGTCGGTGGTCGTAGATCCCGCCGATGCGCAGGAAGATCGGGAAGTACTCGGCCGGCGTGAACTGGCCGGTGAACCAGCGCCGGAGCAGTTCGACCTTGGCCGGCGGGTAGCCGCGTTCGGCCAGCAGCCGGGGTGCGTTTTCGCGGGGCCAGCGGCTGTCGCCGCCGGTGTCCAGCAGGACGAGGTGGGACACGCTGTCCGGGTAGCGCAGGACGTATTCCAGCGCGACATGGCCGCCGAACGAATGGCCGAGCACGGCCCACTTCCCGAAGCCCAGCCCGGCGCGCAGCGCCTCGGCGTCGGCAGTGAGGTTCTCCCACGTCATCGAGGTGACCGGCGGTCCGGCGGAGTGCCCGTTGCAGCGGTGGTCGTAGAAGACGAGGGTGTGCCGGTCGGCGAGGCGGTGGAACGCCGACAGCGTCCAGTGGTCCGCGGACGGTCCGCCGTGCATCAGGACCAGCGGGGGACCGCTCCCGACGACTTCGACGCGAAGGGACACATCGCGCACCGCTAGGGAGGTTCTCCGCACCGTGATCAGCTCCGCTTGTCGAAGGACAGAGTGCCGAACTCGAGGTGCAGGCCCGTCACCCGGCCGCCGGGTGCCCGGCCGAAGACCACCCGGGTCGTTCCGCCGTCGACGGCGGACAGGTCGATCCGGAAGACCCCCGGGTCGTCTTCGTCGTCCGGGAACAGGGGAAACCACCGCAGCAGCGCGGGCACCGGAGTCGCCGGGCGCAGGGCGAGGCGCCCGTGCCGGACGGCCACCCGCGCTCCGGCGACGAACCACTTCTGCACGTCGCGGGGCGACCCGCGGAAGGTGTACCGGCCGCACAGGTCCGGCCAGGTTTCGGCGTGGTGCGGGACATCACCGCGGATCTCCGCCGCGGGCGCGCCGATGAGCGTCCGCAGCAGACCGGAGACTTCGGTGCCGAGCCACAGGTGGGCGCCGCGGGCGCCGTTGGTGAAGGCGACGATCCCGAGGTCGTCGGTGGGGGCCACGGCGAGCTGGGAGCTGAAGCCGGGTACCAGACCGTCGTGGTGCACGACGGCATGGCCGCCGGCGTCGCCGCGGAAGAACCCGAGCCCGCACCCCGGCACCCGCGGGTCGGGTCGGTACTGCGGCGCGAACATGGACGCGAGGGTCTCCGGTCGCAGGATCGGCCCGTGCTCGCCCGTTCCGCCGGCGAGGAGGGCGGCGACGTATCGGCCCATGTCGCGCGTGCTCGAATAGAGCGAACCGGCGCCGGTGGTGATGATGTCGGTGTCGGCGACCGGTTGCGGGCCCCGGCTCCGGAGGGCGTAGCCGGTGGCCAGCCGGCGACGTACGCCGGGGGTCCTGGCCAAGCCGGTGTCCGCCATGCCGAGCGGCTCGAAGATCCGCTCACGCAGGTGGTCGCCCAGTGGCCGGCCGGTCAGGTCGGTCACGATCTGGCCGAGGGTGGCGAAGCCGTGGTTGCTGTAGGTGTGCCCGGATCCCGGTTCGGCTACCAGGCGCAGCCGTCCGCGGTAGAAATCGGCGAGCGGCGGTACGGGCTGCCCGTGCGGCACGGTCTCACCCAGGATCGGCTGGAGTGCGCGAAGGGGGTGCGCGAGCTGCGGCAGCCCCGCCGTGTGCGTCAGCAGCTGCCGCACGGTCGGGGGCCGGTGCCACGGCTTCGCCGGCACCAGCCGGTAGGCGCGCAGGTACCGCCCGGCCGGCGCGTCGAGCTCGACCAGTCCCTCCTCGGCCAGTTGCAGCACAGCGATCGCCGTGACGGTCTTGGTCAGCGACCCGATGCGGAAGATCGTGTCCGGCGTGACGGGCGCGCCGGACGTGGTGTCCGCTACGCCGTGCCCGTGGAAGAACGCCAGCTGCCCGTCGCGCACGATCCCCACGGCCAGGCCGACGACCGGGTGGCGGTTGAGCATCGCCGCGACCGCGGCGCGAGTCGTTGCCTCCTGGCCGGCGGACCACGTCGTCAACGGGGGACGTTCGACGGTCCGGCGTGCCGGCGACGAAGAGGTCACGGCTCGTCCCTCCTGGGCTGCTCGTCGGCGAGTTCTCCAGTGCACCAACGGTGTCCCGGTGTTTTCAGGGGACAAAGTCGTCCGCGGGGAGGACATCGGTCCTCAGGTCCCCGACCGGAAGTCCCTAGTACGGCCACTCGGCCGGAGCAAGGCTGTCCGCGAAGGGAGACCGATGGAACGCCTGACCGCGGAAGACCGCCTCATGCTGTGGCCCGACCGGCTGTGGCCGCAGGACATCGGGGCGGTGGCGGTACTCGACGGCACCCCGCTGGCCGACCCGGACGGCCGCTTCAGGATCGACGTGGTGCGCAGGGCGGTCGAAGCGCGCCTGCACCTCGTGCCGCGGTTCCGGCAGCTGCTGGTCACCCCGCTGCCCGGCTTGGGGGGTCCGTTGTGGACGGACGCTCCCGTGTTCGGGGTTTCCGACCATGTCCGGGTGCTGCCGCTGGACGATCCCGCCGACGAAGCTCGGTTCCTGCACGCGGTCGAGAACGTGCGTGCCCGCCGGATGGACCGGTCGCGGCCGCTGTGGGAAATGTGGTTCTTCCCCGGCCTGGCCGGCGGCCGGGTCGGCCTTTTCGTCCGCATGCACCACGCGATCGGCGACGGCATCGCCGGCGTGGCGACCCTCGGCGCGTTCCTCGACGCGGCACCCGGCCCGGTGCGGGCGTGGACGCCGGCGCCGTGGCCCCCGGCGTCCACCCTGATGATCGACAACCTGCGGCGGCGGACACAGGCCGCCGTGGCAGTGCTTCGCCGGCCTCGGACCGCCCTGGCGTCGGCGCGAGCCGCGTGGCCGCAGGTGCCGAGGCTGTTCAAGACGCCGCCCACTTCGCCGACCAGTCTCGATCGGGTGGTCGGCCCCGGCCGTTCCTTCGCCTTCATCCGCGCCGAGCTGGACGCCGTCCGGCAGGCGGCGCACCGGCACGACGCGACGATCAACGACGTCCTCCTGACCGCGGTCGCGGGCGGTCTGGATGCGCTGTTCCGTGCCCGCGGGGAGTCCGTCGAGGACCGCACCGTTCCCGTCTACGTGCCGGTCACCCTGCGGCCCGCGCAGCACCGGGATCAAGCCCGGGGCAACTCCGTCGGCCAGATGATCGTCCCCCTCCCGCTCGGCGTAGCCGATCCGGGCTCGCGGTTGCGGCGGATCGCCGCGGAGACCACCCGGCGCAAAGCCGTCGACCACGCCGACCTGGGCACCGCGTTCCGCAGCCCGCTCGCGCGCTTGGCCCTGCTGAAGTTCCTCGAGCGCCATCCCGTCAGCGTGACCACGGCCGATGTCCCGGGCCCACCGCAGCCGGTCCACCTCGCCGGCGCACGCCTGCTCGAAATTTTTCCGCTGCTGCCGCTGATCGCCAGGGTCCCGCTCGGAATCGGCGCGCTCTCCTACGCGGGGCAGTTCACCGTCACCGTGGTCGCCGACCGGGACGCGGTCCCCGACTTCGAGACCTTCGCCGAAAGCGCTCGCGACGAGCTGGGAGCGCTCACGGTCATCGCGAGCCGAGATCACCAGGGGAGCTGAAGTGGGCCGGCCAGGACCGTCGGCCGCGGAGCTGGACGTGTCCGATCGGGTACAGGGTCTGCTCGACGCGGTGATGCGAGTGGGCCGCGGGCTGGAGCTGTCGCAGGTGCTGCGCGAGGTCGTAGTGGCCGCGGTCGCGCTGACCGATGCCGGGTACGGCGCGCTCGGGATCGTCGGGGACGGGCGACGGCTGGCACAGTTCCTGCCGGTCGGCATGGCCGATGAACTCGTCGCCGCACTGGGGACGCCCCCGTGCGGGCACGGGATTCTCGGGGAGCTCATCCGCCACCCCGAACCACTCCGGCTCACCGATCTCACGCGACACCCGAACAGCCACGGGTTTCCCGAACACCACCCGCCGATGCGCACGTTCCTCGGGGTGCCCGTCCGGGTGCGGGGCGAGGTGTTCGGCAATCTCTACCTCACCGAGAAACGCGGTGGGGCCGAGTTCGATGCGGCCGACGAGGCGGTGCTGACCACGCTCGCCGTCGCCGCCGGGGTCGCCATCGACCACGCCCGCACCTACCGCGAAAGCCGGCGCCGCGAGCAGTGGCTCGAGGCACTCGGCGAGGTCACCCGCAACCTGCTCGCCGGCCGCGACTGGCGTGAAGTGCTGCGCCTGATCGCCCGGCGGACCCGGGAGGTGGCCGGCGCCGACCTGGTCGCCGTGCTGCTGCCGGTGGACGGGGACGGGCATCTGCGCGTCGAGGTGGCCGAGGGCGGGGACGCGGATCTCGTCGACGGCGAACTGGTGCCCGCCCGCGGTTCCCTGGCCGGTCTCGCGACGGCCACCCGCGCACCGGTCGTCAGCGAGGAAGGCCGGGCTGATCCGCGAGGCCACCGCTTCGGCGGGCGCGGTGACGCCGACGGGCCGACGGTGGTCGTCCCGCTGCCACTCGACGCCACGGCGTGCGGCGCGCTGCGGCTGAGCCGCCGGGTGGGCCGTGCGGTGTTCGACGACACCGAGGTCCGGCTGGTCTCCGGGTTCGCCGACCAGGCGGCGATCGCGCTGGAGCTGGGCAGGCGCCGGGCCGAGAGCGAGGAGCTGGCGCTGCTGCACGATCGTGACCGGATCGCGCGTGACCTGCACGACCTCGTCGTCCAGCGGCTCTTCGCCAGTGTGATGGCGCTGCAGGGCACCACCCGGGCGATCGGCAGCCCGGACGTCGCGGCGCGGGTGGCCCGCACGGTCGACGACCTCGACACGACGATCCAGCTGATCCGCTCCACCATCTTCGCGTTGCGCACGGACGACGGCGTCGACGGCGGGGCGAGCCTGCGGCGCCGGCTGCCCGAGACCGCCCGCGTCGCGGCGCAGTCTCTGGGGTTCGACCCCGTGCTGCGGATCGAGGGGCCGGTCGACTTCAGCGTGGACGCCGGGCTGGCCGAGCACGTCCTGGCGGTGACCGCCGAGGCACTGAGCAACGTCGCCCGCCACGCCCGGGCGAGCCGGGCGGAGGTGGTCGTGGCGGTGCCGGATCCCGGCGAGGTCCTCCTCCTCACGGTGACCGACGACGGGGTGGGGATGCCGGTCGCCGCCCGCCGGGGTGGCCTGGCGAACATGCGGTCGCGGGCCGAGCTGTGCGGCGGCACCCTGGCCGTCGAGGTCCCGGCCGGCGGCGGCACCCGGATCGTGTGGGGGGTTCCGCTGCCCGACGACTGACCGGCGCGGCTACCCGGAACCCGGGGCGGCCGGCCGGCTGGTGAGCAGCGCGGCCTGCACCCGGCGGCGCACGCCGAGCTTGTTCAGGATCGAGGAGACCCGGTTCTTGACCGTCTTCTCCGACAGGAACAGCCGCTCGGCGATCTGCCGGTTGGTCAGGCCTTCGCCGATCAGCCCGAGGATCTCCAGCTCGCGCGGGGAAAGTGCGTCGAGCGGGGACGCGGCCGGCGTGTCCTCGCGCGGCGGACCGGTGAGCCGCTTCATCACCCGCGACACCGTCCGCGGGGCCAGCAGCGAGCGCCCGGTGGCCACCGTGCGGACCGCGGAGACGAGGTCCGCGCCCCGCACCTGCTTGAGGACGTAGCCCGCGGCGCCGGCCATGACGGCGTCGAACAGGGCTTCGTCGTCGTCGAACGAAGTCAGCATGAGGCAGGCGAGCTCGGGCAGCCGCGCCCGCAGTTCCCGGCACACCTCGACGCCGCCGCGGTCGCCGTGCGTGCTGGCGGGTTCGCCGAGCCGGACGTCGAGCACGGCGACGTGCGGCCGGACCGCCGGAACCCGGGCCAGCGCCTCGCGGGCGGTGGCCGCCTCGCCGGCCACGACGATGTCGGGTTCGCCTTCCAGCAGGTCGCGGATGCCGCGGCGGACCACTTCGTGGTCGTCGAGGAGGAACACCCGCAGCGGCCCGTTCACGGCGCCTCGATGCCCAGCGCCCGGTCCGCGGCCCGCCACCCGCCCGCCACGCACTGGGTCACCCCCACCCCGTCGTAGGCGGCGCCGCACAGCCACAGGCCGGGCAGCTTCCCGGCTTCGGCCCGGATGTTCGCGACTCGGGCGACGTGGCCGGTGGTGTACTGCGGTATCCCGTCCTGCCAGCGGGTGACGCGGCTCTCGAGCGGGGCCGGCAGCGGGCCGAGTGCGTCGCTCAGGTCGTGCAGGGCCCTGCGCGCCAGTTCGGCGTCGGTGCGGTGCAGGTCCTGCTGCCGGCCGTGCCCGCCGACCGACGTGCGCAGCACGAAGACCTCCGGTGCGGCGTCGGCGAGCCAGCGCCACTTCCGGCTCAGGAGGGTCGCCGCCTTGATCGTCCGGCCGTCCGCCCGCGGGACGAGGAAACCGCTTCCCGGTGGCAACGCCGGGAGCTCGCGGCGCGCGAAGGCGAACGTGACGATGGCCTGGGACGAGTACTCGATTTCCGACAGCGGGAGTGCGGCGCCGGGTGTTTCGGCCGTGAGCAACGCGGCCGCGGCCGGAGCGGGGACCGCGACGATCACCTGGCCGGCGGTGAACGTGGCGGCCGGGGTGCGGGCGCGCCAGCCGCCTTCGCCGCGGGTGAGGGTCAGCACCGGGCTCGCGGTGCGGACCGTGCCGCCCCGGCGGCGGACCAGCTCGCCGACGGCCGCGGGCAGTAGCCCGAGGCTGCCGTCGAGGCCCAGGAACACCGGTCCCGGCGGGGCGGCGCCCTGCTGGGCCGCGCGGACGGCGTCGAACAGCGAAGCGTGCGCCTTCGCCGCGTCGAAGAGCCGCGGAGCCGTGGCGCGCAGCGAAAGGTGATAGACGTCGCCGGCGTAGATGCCGTCGAGCAGGGGTGCCAGCAACCGGTCGGCGACCTCCGGCCCGAACCGCGCGGCGACGTAGGCGCCGATGGCGACGTCGTCACCGAACTCGGTGCGCGGGAGGGTGCGGTCCTGCCGCACGCGGTCGACACCTTCCGGGGAGAGCAGCCCGCTCAGCTCGGTGCGCTCGCCCGGCACGCCGAGCAGGTGCCCCGACGGCATCGGGTGCAGCGTCCCGCGGCTCCAGAGTGCGGCGGCGGTGGTGGCCGCGGGCTGGAGCCGGTGGCCGAGCCCGGTCGCGCGGGCGAGTTCCGCGGCGGCGGGGTTCGGCGCGAAGAGGGCTTCGGCGCCCAGATCGACCGGGATGCCGGCGACGGTACCGGTCCGCAGCTTGCCGCCGAGGCGGTCCGACGCTTCGAGCAGGGCCACTCGCACGCCGGCTTCGGACAGCCGTTGCGCCGCGGCGAGCCCGGCGATCCCACCGCCGATCACGAGCACGTCCGTGGTGTGGGTTTCCGTTGTCACGTCAGGATTTCCTTCGGTTCAGAGTGGCGCGCAGCGCCGGGACGGCGACGACGAACAGCGCGCCGCCGACGGTCAGGGCCGGTGACCGCAGTTCAGCACCGAGCGCGAGCAGGAGCAGCCCGCCCGCGACGGCGAGGAGGAACGCGCCGAGCGCGCCGGCGAACGCGGGCGAGGCCGACTGCCGTCCGGTTGCCAGTACCCGGGCCAGTCCCGGGTCTTCGCCGGTCAGGTGCTGCCGGATCTCGCTCAGGCGGCGCTCTTCCGCCGGGGTCACGGGGTACTCCCGGCCGCGGTGAGCAGGCCGTAGTGGCCGTCGTAGCGCAGGTAGAGCACGCTGCCGCGGCCGGTCGTGGCGTCTTCGAAGAAGCGGTACGGCAGGTCGGTGGCGTTCAGCCGGTCGACGGCCTCTTCGACGCTGATCCGGGGGACGGCGGCCACGCCGATCGTCCAGGGCATGCGCACCGGCTGCCCGGGCGGGACGAGGCCGGCGAGCCGGGTCAGCCGGTAGCCGGTCGGGCCGACGCGGTGGACCAGGCTGTCCTGCCCCGTTTCGGCGTCGACGAAGAGCATGAAGTCGTAGTCCATCAGGTCCATCGTCAGTGCGGCTTCGTCCGGACCGCAGCGCACGAGCGGATAGGCCTTGCGGCGCATCACGCGGCGCCGCGCGGGCGGCAGCGCCGCCAGCGCCGGGCGCCGGTACCGGTCGAACGCGTCCGGCCACGACCGGGGTGCCGCGGGTGCGGCGAGCCGGCGAAGCTGCTGCTGGAGCCGGGTCCGCAGCAGGGCGGTGGCCTCCGCGAAGAACCCCGCCGCGAGCTGGGCGCGCACCGGGCGGCCGTCGACGACGAGGTTGACCTGGGTCAGCGCGGGGCGGGTGGCCTTGGTCTGCCGGTACGTCGTGAGCCGGACCCGGACCGCTTCCACGTTCCGGTCGGCGCGGCGCGTGAACGCCGCGATCTGGCGATGCACCTGGTCCCGTGCTTTGGCGAGCACTTCGCCGGAGGTCAGCATCGCGATTTCGTGGTCGGCCATGCACCGTCCTTCTGAGGGGTCGTGCGCTTTGCGGGGTCCAGTTTCGGGATCGTGCGGCGCGGCCAGCAGGGGCCGAAAGTCCCTTTCGGGCGTCCACCGGTCATCTGGTGACTTCCGGCCCCTGCCGCGGGAATTCCGATCTCTGTCCACTTGGGACGGTCGTCGGTACCCGACACGGGTCTCGGCCCCGGCGGCCGCTCAGCCCTGCTTGGGTTTGCCGGTGAGGGTGATTTCGCCTTCGTTGCGCAGGCGTTCGATCATGTGCGGGTAGTGCAGCTCGAACGCCGGCCGCTCGGAGCGGATCCGGGGCAGCTCGGTGAAGTTGTGCCGCGGGGGCGGGCAGGAGGTCGCCCACTCGAGCGAGTTGCCGTAGCCCCACGGGTCGTCCACCGTGACGATCTCGCCGTACCGGTAGCTCTTGAAGACGTTCCAGATGAACGGCAGGACCGAGGCACCGAGGATGTACGCGCCAATCGTGGAGATCGTGTTCAGCGTGGTGAACCCGTCGGTGGTGAGGTAGTCCGCGTACCGGCGCGGCATGCCTTCGTTGCCGAGCCAGTGCTGGACGAGGAACGTGCCGTGGAAGCCGATGAACGTGGTCCAGAAGTGCCATCGGGCCAGGTTTTCATCCATCATCCGGCCGGTGATCTTCGGGAACCAGAAGTAGATGCCGGCGAAGGTGGCGAACACGATCGTGCCGTAGAGCACGTAGTGGAAGTGCGCGACCACGAAGTAGGTGTCCGACACGTGGAAGTCCAGGGCCGGCGCCGCGAGCAACACCCCGGACAGGCCGCCGAAGAGGAAGGTGACCAGGAACCCGACGGAGAACAGCATCGGCGACTCGAACGTCAGCTGGCCCTTCCACATCGTGCCGATCCAGTTGAAGAACTTCACGCCGGTGGGCACGGCGACCAGGAACGTCATGAAGGAGAAGAACGGCAGCAGCACGGCGCCGGTGGCGTACATGTGGTGCGCCCACACCGCGACCGACAGCGCGGCGATGGACAGCGTCGCCCAGACCAGGCCGCGGTAGCCGAACAGCGGTTTGCGGGAGAACACCGGCAGGATTTCCGAGACGACCCCGAAGAACGGCAAGGCGAGGATGTAGACCTCGGGGTGGCCGAAGAACCAGAACAGGTGCTGCCAGAGGACCGCGCCGCCGTTGGCGGGGTCGAACACGTGCGCCCCGATCAGCCGGTCGGCGAGCAGGCCGAACCCGGCGGCGGTGAGGATCGGGAACACGATCAGCACGAGGATGCTGGTGACGAGGATGTTCCAGGTGAAGATCGGCATCCGCCACATCGTCATCCCCGGCGCGCGCAGGCAGACCACGGTCGTGACCATGTTGACCGCGCCGAGGATCGTGCCGAGCCCGCCGACGGCGACCCCGACGATCCACAGGTTCGGTCCGACGCCGGGCGAGTGGATCGCGTCCGACAGCGGGGTGTAGGCGAACCAGCCGAAGTCGGCGGCGCCACCCGGGGTCAGGAACCCGCCCAGCATGATCAGGCCGCCGAACAGGAAGAGCCAGAACGAGAACGCGTTCAGCCGCGGGAACGCGACGTCCGGCGAGCCGATCTGCAGCGGCAGCACGAAGTTCGCGAACCCGAACACGCTCGGCGTCGCGTACAGCAGCAGCATCACCGTGCCGTGCATCGTGAAGAGCTGGTTGTACTGCTCCTGCGAGAGGAACTGCAGCCCCGGCCGCGCCAGCTCCGAGCGGATCAGCATCGCCATCGCGCCCCCGATGAGGAAGAACGCGAAGGTGGTGACCAGGTACATCACCCCGATCACCTTGTGATCGGTCGTCCGGAACAACCGCAGCAGGACGGCGCCTTTCACCGGCTCACGCCGGGCCCGCTGGCTGATGGGGACGGGGGTCGTTGTGCTCACCTGAATGCTCCTGACGTCCGAGTCGTGCGCGCGTCAGGCTGACCACTCGGTGATCGATTCCGATAGGGCCCAATGGGCCCTATCGGGGGCCCCGGCCGATCCGGGGACCGATGGCCCCGCCGCCGGACGCCGAAGGGCCTCGAGGTGGTGACTTTGGTCCCTGGACGACGACGGGGTCCGGACCACAGGCTGTCCGCTTCCGCAGGGATGCTCGATCTCGATTCGGGGGCGGCGCGTGGGGTCGAAGCTGGGCGCGGTGGGTCCGCTGGCCGGGTCCGACGTCGAAACCGTCCTCCGGTCGGCGGCGCTGGCTCCCTCGGTGTACAACACCCAGCCCTGGTCCTTCCGCCGCACGGACCACGACATCGAGCTGCACGGCGACTTCAGCCGGGCGCTGCCGGAGGCCGACCGGGATCGCCGGGAGCTGGTCCTGTCCTGCGGTGCCGCCCTGTTCAACCTGCGTGCCGCCGTGCACCGCTGCGGATGCCTGCCCGCCGGGACGCTGCGGCCACGGCTGGACCGGCTCTCCCTGCTGGCGGTCGTGCGGCCGGTGCCGACCGGCACGCCGGATCCGGCGATGGTCCGCCTGGCTTCGGCGATTCCCCGCCGTGCCACGATCCGCGGCGCCCTGGCGAAAAGCCCGGTTCCGGAAGCGGTGGTCGGCGAGCTTCGCCGGGCGGCGGAAGCCGAGCAGGCGTGGCTGGTCGTGCTGACGGGAGCCCAGCGCGTCGCGGCCGCCGCGCTGATCGCCAGGGCTTGCCGGCAGCAGCTCGAGGATCCCGGCTTCCGGACCGAGCGGGTGCGCTGGTCCGGCAGCACCCGTCCCGACGGGCTCCCCGGAATCGCGGAACACCGCCGGGCGCCGGTCATCGCCGGAACCCCGGACGAGCTGCCGTTGCTGGTGCTGCTGGGGTCGTTCGAGGATGGTCCGGTCGACCGGTTGCGCGCCGGTCAAGCCCTGCAGCGGGTGCTGCTCACCGCCACGCTGGCGGACCTGGACGTGGCGTTCCGGTCGGCGCCGGTCGAGCTGGCGAGTGCACGACGGGAACTGCGGGAACTGGCCGGCGGCGCGGTCTGGCCGCAAGCACTGCTGGAACTCGGAAAAGGCCGTCCGATGTCCCGCACACCGCGCCATGCCGTCGAAGATCTGCTGCGGTGAACCGGTCGCGCCGGCTGGCGTCCCGAACGTGGTCCGGCGGGCCGCGGGCACGACGGCTCGAACACCGGACGGGTCCCGAACCTCTCCGCCACAGGAGCGGGTCCGCACCCAACCTGACTTCGCGGTCGGTGCCGGCCTGCCGGGTCTGATGCCGAGGGTGTCGAGGACTCCGCCCGGCTCGTGGGTCCGTTCCGTCCGAAGCGCGTAGCTCGCACGGGTGCCCGTCCGAAAACGGCGGTCGTGACGTCGCCGTGGTGGTTCTCGACGTGCGTCGCCGCCGCTGGTCCGGTGGCAAAGGCGTCTGGGCCGTCCTCAGCACCGCCCACCGCCACGATCCCGGCGAACTCCCCGAACCGGAGCCGGGTTGACACGACCGTCGCCGACGACTGCCGGCGCGCGGGGTTCGAACGGAACGGCCGGGCCGACCGCGTTGCAGGAGCCGGTCGTTCGCGTCTCCGCGGAGTCGAACAGCCAGCAGGGGAGGTCCCGCACGTCGACAACCTGGGTGTGCACACGGCCGGTGTTTCGGGAACCAGCATCGGCCCGCGCAGTACCGGGATCACCGCCCGGTCAGGTGGGCTCACTGACAGCGGATGATCAGCCGTCGGCTCGCTCTCGCCCCTCGGCATGGTGGGGCCAGGACGTGCTCGACGCGGGCGCGGATCGTGCGGTGGGTGGTGTTGAGGTCTTCCTTCCAGTCCGGCAGCTCGCTGCCGTCTCGCGGTTTGCGGTACGGCATGACCACCTCGGGATTGCTTTGGTAGCCATCATCGGCCATGACCGGCCGACCGGCGAGCTGGTCAGCGATGCCGGAGTCGCGGTAGACGGTGCAGTCGTGGCGGCTGCCCGGCCGAGGGTCACCGGTGGCGATCGCCAATCTGGTCTCGGCGTCGATCGCGACTTGCACGTTGGTCGAGTATCGGTAGTTCTTCGACGGGGTCGCCAGCCGGTGGTCCCGGGTCGGGACCAGGGGTCGTCCACAATCACGACCGCATCGACCTGGCGTGTGCGGACCGGGGCCAGCGCCAGCAGCGGGCCGATCGTGTCGATCACGCGGTGGGCGGCGGAATGCGACACCCCGAACAGCGGCCCGATCTGGCGCATTGTCAGGTTCGTCCGCCGGTACGTCGCGACCAGCAGGCCCGGTCGGCCGTCCGCGATCTCGTCTCCGCCGCGCTTGGCGACCAGCCGCACCAGCTTGCGGAACTGGCCCGGTTCCAGCCCGGTGAACGGGGCAATCCACTCCGGCCGCGACGCCGTGATCACCTGCACCACACCAACATGATCAAGTGCCACACAACGCCCCACACGCCCCGACATTGGGGTTACGAGACATCCGTTAGTCAGATGATGCTCTTCACTGCCACTGCTGGCAACTGTGTGTTGTTGAGTGCAGCTATGAAAGGGGGTTTGCCCAGCTGTGCCCCCTAGTGAAATTAGCGAGAGGAATGGTGGCGATCGTATCGAACACCTGATGCATCCGGCAGGCGACGTGGGCTCGGATCCAGCCGAGCAGGATCAGCCCGGGCCGTGTCGTGCAGTCGGACCAGCGCCACGAGCGACCTGGGCTAACGAGCCAGTCCTGAGCCGAGGTCAAGTTGAGGTTGGCTCGCCAGGGCGCACGCTCTACGGCTATGACGGTGTGGCATCGCGCGCCTCGGCGAGGCGTCGTCCTACCTCTGGTCCTGACGACTTCCGGTGCGCTGGAAGGTCCACCGCATCGGGCGACTGGACAGTGCGGGAGCCTCGCAGACGATGCGGATCGCCTGGCTGTGGGCATTACGCTGGCACAGCTCGCGCGGAGACGTTGCGTTTTCCCGGCAAGTGCCGATACATTCAAATGTGAGCACTCATACTCGTATGACACCGATCCTGGCGTTGATCTTCGGTGTGCTCGGCCTCGCGATTGGTGAGCTCATCAAATTCTGGCAGGACGACGCCAACCCACTGCTCAGCGCCGGTCTGTCGGTCGCCGGCGGAACGCTGCCGCTGATCATTGATTACCTCAAGGAGGTTGGCAGCCGGGGTGGCGATCGACCAACCGAACCACGCCCGCACTACCCTGGTCATCCACCCCAGCCGTGGCCGTCTTACGACCGGCCCCCACCGCCACCGCGCCGACCCCGCCGCGGTGGAAGGTCGCTGATTGCCATCCTGACCGTGCTGGTGCTAGGCGGCGGTGCGGCCTACGGCATCTCATACGGGATCAGCTATGCCACCGGCAACGAGACCGTGTTAGCCGACCGGCTCGTCGCGCAAGCCACCGGTAAGGCCGCAGGGGTCACCGTCAAGGTCGAGAAGGTCGAGGTCACTGCCCACTACACCAAGGTCAAGATAACCGCCACCAACCAAAACCGGGCGTCGGCCACGCTTCCCCTGTTTGGCAACTGCCAGCTCGTCGACGACAACGGTGCCACTCTGAAACCCGGAACACCATTTGGCGGGCTCGAGCCAATCAGCGTACCCCCGAATGGCACTCCCGTCAGTGAAGTGATCACGTTCGACGGCAAGCCGTCCCCCGCCAAAACCACGCTCACCCTCAGCTTCGACACGGTGTTCGGGACACTGTCGGCCGAACGCTCGTTGCAGGTGGTTGGTATCAAGCTCAAAGCGGAGGAGTGAGCTCAACGGTATAATGTCGACGGTATTGGGAATATCGATGCAGTCCGGCTCTAACGAGTCTCCGCCGCTGCTTCCGTTACCGAGCTGTTCGGCTTGGCGTCTTGCGGAGCAAGCATTTTCGCCGGGCACCATCACCTGGTACAACCCGGTCTGTCAAGGTCAATGGAACGCTCAGGCCGTCAACTGCCGGCAGATCCCAGTGCAACTCCACGACGTCGCAGCCCATCGGCCTGTCGGCGAACGTCGGCAATAGCGGACGTTCGATCGCTGATGCCGAGGATGCGGGGCAAGAGCCTTCAGCCGGGACGGAGAAGTGTGTGTTGCGCGTCGAGCCCTTCCGGGGTGAAGGCGATGCCGGTGACGACTTCGCCGAGCGCGAGCAGCCACGGCGCTGCGTTGCCCGCTGGTGCTGGGAGCGACGTGGTGTAGGAAGCGAGGGGTGCCGGGACGTCGTCTTGGCCCGGCCGGATCACGGCGACGTTGTGGCCAGGTTGGGCAAAGTAGGCCAGCTTGTTGCCGCGCGTCTCCCAGCCGATGTTGAGCACTGTCGTGTGTGGCCGGAGGGCGTCGACGATCTCGTGCGCGAACGGGCTCCGGTTGAAAGCGATCGCGATCGTCCAGTCCTTCTCGCGCCGCAGTGCGACCTGTTCGGTGTCGGTGAGGTAGACCGGTCCTGCACCGAGCGTGATGCCGCCGAACGCTGCCGCGACGGTGTCGAGCGGGACACTTCGGGCGTAGGTGATGGATGCGGCGAGGCCGAGCCAGTGGTCGGTGATCCACGCATGGCGTTCCAGCGGGCCGCCGGCACCGGCACGCGCGCCATCCGCGCCGGACGGTGCCGGTGGGTTCCCCAACAGGTCCAGGAAACCGGCGAGCATCGGCGCCGGATCCAGGCGGTCCAGTTGCTTGGCGAGTTTCGCCGCGTCGATCGTCTTGAATGCCGCCGTAAGGGGGTTCGGCGCGGTTCGCAGCGCGCGTACGGCGTCCAGGGCGACGAGCCGGAGGCGGTCGGCACCCGGTGCATAGCCGGCGTAGCCGCTCGCGCCGGCCTCGTAGCGGGCCATCCGGACCAGCTCGTCGAATTCGACGTCTCCGCCGGGTATCCCGGTCAGCCCGGCCGAGGCGGCCACTTCGTCGACGGCGGCACGAGCGACCGTCAGCAGCGGCTCGTCCTCGGCGCGGCGCAGCGCGGCGGCGAGCACGGGGTGCTGGTACTCCAGTGGCTCGAAACCCGGCGTCACCGGGCGCACGTCCTCGAGGTGTTCCGCGATCGGCACGACGAGGACCTCGCCGTCCAGCCAGTCTTCGGTGAACGGCTGCCCGGTCAGCCGGGTGGCGAGGTGGAGCAGGCCCGTGCGCCGATGTCCTGCCGCCCAGTCGATCTCCGCGACCAGCGGCGCCAGGCAATCGGGATCCTCGCCGTCCTTCCATGAGTCGGCGCCCGCTTCGAACGCCGTCTTGACGCGGCCGTCGACGGCGTAGCTGAACCTGGTCAGTGCCTCGACGTTCCAGAAGGCGCTCACCGTCTCGCCGAGCCGTGACACCCGGCGCAGGACTTCGGGCCGCGAGCCCTGGAAGCCGTTGACTTCGATCGCGACGACGTACTCGCCCTGGCGGCACACGGCGACCGCGACCGCGTACGCCTCGTCGAGGTCGTTCCCTGCCTCCGCGAACGGAATGGACCGGGCCTCACCTGTCACCCCGCCGAAGCCGCGCACCACGGCGTCGAGGTCCGTCGTCTTCACCATGGTCACGCAGGCGGCTTCACCCAGTGGGCTCGTCGACAGCCAGTCGAAATCATCCTCGGTCACCACTCCTTTGTAGCGGCCCGGACCGCGAAGCTGCGAGGCGGCAAGCCCTGAACCCCGTGGTCAGCACTTCGGAACAGTCACTTCCCGAACCTGCCGACCACAGCTGAAGGCGAGCGGGGATGCATCCGCGCACGACTGCTGCTCGTGACCGCGAGCCAAGGTGACCGCCGAACCCCGATCCACTCCGGCTACCGGTCGCACTGGGTCTTCCCACCGGATGTCCATCCGGAAAGCCACGACGCGCCGCTGACGCTGGAGACGGTGAAGACACTCGCGCCGGGCGAAGAGGCGACGGTGCGACTCCATCCGCTCATGCCTGATCTCTGGCCACCGGTCGGCCGGTCTGCGGTTGTCGATGCCTGAGGGAGCCCGGATCGTCGGACTTGCCGAGGTCGTGGAAGTAGTACCCCCGAGCCGATGATCACGCTCTCATCGACTGGCCGGCGTCGAAGGCGCGGTATGCGGCATAGACCGATGTTCTGCGTGTCGGTGCTCGACGAAGGAGCGTCCTCCTGATGCGCTGTCGGGCTTGGTGTCCCATCGCATGAGGAGGACGTTCATGGGTAGGTAACAGTAGTGGGATCTCCCGGGGAGACCGCAACCGCAACACACGCCTGGCCCGGCTCCGCGCGCTGGTTCCCGTCCAGAACGCGATCGTGGGCATCGACCTGGCCGACACCAAACAGCTGGTCGTCGTCACCGACCTTGACTCGAAAGTATTGGCACGCAGAACTTTTCGCTGCCGCGCCTGGATCTCGGGACCGCCTTGGACTGGGCCGCCCAGCGAGCGAACGCGGCCGGCCACACGGCAATCACGGTGGCATGCGAGCCGACCGGTCACCGGTGGCGGATGCTGGGCCAGCTGCGTGGCACACGACTACTCGTTGGCAAGTCCGTCCAACGGCTAGGCCTGACTCATCTTTTTACTCTGGCGCATGACGACGTCCATCCGCTCATCGAGTTCCCGACACAGCCGTGGTCCGCCGACTACGACGCGATCAAGGGGCCATGAAACGGTGATGACGGTCGCCGTGGTCACGGCGGTGGTGATCGCCGCTCGGGTGGTGTTCCTGTTCACCGTGCCGTACCTGGTCCGGCTGCTGGACCGCCGCCCGGACAGCGGGCCCGCCGGGTCGATGCCCGGCCCCGGCTGGTCAGCGCGTTCACCGGCTTCCGCGGTGCGGTCTCGCTGGCCGCCGCGCTGGCCGTGCCCGAGCAGCTCGCCTCCGGCGAGCCGTTCCCGGACCGGGACGTGATCGTGTTCGTCACCGGCGGCGTCATCGTGCTCACCTTGCCGCAGGGGCTGGTGCTGCCCGGCATCGTGCGGTGGGCGCGGCTGCCCCGCGACACCGCCGTCGAAGCCGAACGGCAGCTGGCCGAGACACAAGCCGCGGACCTCGGCACCGACCCGGACGTCGTGGAGCGCCTGCGACGGGAGCTGGACAAGCGCCTCGAGTTCCTGTGGGCCGGCGACGGCGACCACCCGGCCGTCCGCCACGACGAGCACTACACCGCGCTCCACCGGGAACTGGTCGCCCAAATGCGCGCCACCGTCGTGCGCCTGCGCGACGAACGCCGCATCGACGACACCGTCCTGCGCCAGGTGCAGGCCGCCCTCGACCTCGAAGAGGTCCGGCTGTCCCCGAACGGAATGGTGGAATGACCGGCTTGATCGACGTCCACGCCCACTTCGTCACCGATTCCTACGTCCGCCAGGCCACTGCCGCCGGTCACGCGTACCCCGACGGGATGGCCAGGTGGCCCACCTGGTCGGCGGAAGAACACCTGGAGCTGATGGACCGCCACGGGATCGAGACGGCGCTGCTGTCGATGTCGTCCCCCGGGGTCCACTTCGGAGACGACGTCCTTGCCGGCCGGCTGGCCCGTGAAGTCAACGAAGACGCCGCCCGGCTCGTAGCGGACCACCCGGGCCGGTTCGGGTTCTTCGCCTCCCTTGCACTGCCCGATGTGGACGGAGCACTCGAGGAAATCACCTACGCTGTCGAGGACCTCGGCGCGGACGGCGTCGTGCTGATGACCAATGCCGTCGGCAGGTACCTGGGCGACCGGATCCTGGATCCGGTCTTCGCCGAACTGGCCCGCCGCCGGAGCGTCGTCTTCCTGCACCCGACGTCGCCGGTGTGCCGGGCGCACACGGCACTCGGGCGGCCGCGGCCGATGATCGAGTACCTCTTCGACACCACCCGCACAGTGGTGGACCTGCTGATGTCGGGGGTGCTCGAACGCCATCCGGAGCTCGAGGTGATCGTGCCGCACTGCGGTGGCGCGCTGCCCGTACTGGCCGACCGCGTCGAGGAGTTCGGGAAACTGTTCCTGGGCCCGGAAAAGACGGACGGACCGGGCGCGAGCGAGCAGCTGGGCCGGCTCCACTACGACATCGCCGGCCCGGCTTTCCCGCGCCACGTCCCAGCGCTGCTCCGGTTGGCCGCCCCGGACCGGCTGCTCTTCGGCAGCGACTACTGCTGGACTCCGCCCGCGGTCGCCGACACGCACATCGCCGCGATCGACGCCGCCCCGAACGTGAACTGGCGATCGCTCACCACGGCCAGCGCACGACGCCTGTTCCCACAGCTGAAGCCTCAGTAGGACAACGTGATCTCGATCCCGGTGGCGTCGCGAAAAGAGGTAAGGATGTTCCAGATCCGGCGGTCCGCGGAAATCCGGTCGATCGGAATGAAACATGTCGAGAATTCTTCAGCCTGTCATCGCCGCGAACCCATCCGGCTGCCGGTGGCGTTCTACCGCGCATGACGAATTTCAACACCCAGGTCATCTCCTTGAACGACGGCGACAGGATCTACGTGATCGCGACTGCGGGGGGCGGCCAAGCACCGGCCTGGTACCACAACTTGGTCGCGAACCCGGAGCTGACCGTGGAGATCGGCACCGACAAGTACCGGGCCCGGGCGGTGCCTGTCACCGATGACGCCGAGCGGGACCGGCTCTACGCGCACGCGGCGTCGCTGCTGTCGTACTGGGGTCGTTCTCGCGCAAGGCGTCCGCCATGCCCCAGCGGCGGAAGTGCTCCATCGAGCGGCGGCACGTGCCGGACGCGATCCCCCAGGTGGCCGCCATTCCGCACACCAGGACCGGCAAGAAGCTCGAGGTGCCCGTCAAGCGGATCCTGCAGGGTGCCGACCCGGAGCAAGTCGTCAGCCGGGACGCGATCGATGACCCGGCCCTGTTGGCACAGTTCGAGAAGATCGACGTGCCCCGGACATCCGCCTAGCGGGAGCCGTCGTCCCTGGCGTGCTCCGGTGCCAGCATGTCGGGTTCGGGGGTGGACAGGGCCGTCCGGAGGAAGCGGCGCAGGACCGGCGAGTCCTCGTCGGGCCGCCAGCAGACGGCGGTTTCGACGACGGCGGTGTGCCGGCGCAACGGTCGCGCGATCAGGCCCGGCCAGAGCATCGAGCTGTACTGCGCGGGCAGCAGGGTCACGCCGGCGCCGGCCTCCACGAGGGCGAGCGCGTGCATGACCGAGGTCGCTTCGTGCCGGGCGTCGGACGAACGCCCGGCGTCGGCCCAGGCGGCGCGGAGGTGGGCGGCGAGGCCCGCTCCGGCCTCGGCCGTGACCACCACCCGTTCGCCGCCCACCTCGGCCAGGTCGATGCGTTCCTGGCCGGCGGCGGGATGCGTCCGGGCCAGCACCGCGACGAGTGGCTCGCGGGCCACCACCGCGACTTCCAGCGCCCGTGCCCGGCTCGCGGCGTGCTGTGTCCCGCCGGGGCCGCCGGGTTCGAGGTGGAGCAGGCCGGCGTGCGCGTCGCGGCGGTGGACCCGCTCGACCACGTCGGAATCGGAGTCTTCGGTCAGGACGAGGTCGACGCCCGGTTCGAGCATGGTGCCGCCGACCAGGTGGGGCAGCAGCCGGGGCGAGACGGTGTGGCCGACGGCGACGGTCAGCCGGCCCCGGGTGCCGAGGCCGATGGTGCGCACCAGCTCGGTCGTGGTGTTGAGCTCGGAAAACAGGCGGCGCGCGCGTTCCGCCAGCGCCCGGCCCGCGGCCGTCAGCTCGACCCCGCGGCCATGGCGGATCAGCAGGGGGACGCCGAGTTCGCGTTCCAGCGTCTGGAGCCGCACGCTCAGCGGCGGCTGGGTCATGTGCAGCGCTGCGGCGGCGCGGCTGACCGAGCCTTCCTCGGCGACGGCCAGGAAGCACTCCAGCGCCCGCAGATCCATATCCAGAGGCTATATCAGCGACGATGACTTCGTATTGGACGTATAGCCGACGGGTTCGCATACTCGTTCCACCGGTCGAAGCGGACCCAGAGGTGAGGCAGCGTGAGCGACAACCCAGACAACCCCGGCCAGGTCACCACGGACGTCCTGGTCATCGGCAGCGGACCGGCAGGCGCCTCGGCCGCGCTGTTCCTCGCCACCTACGGCGTGGACCACCTGGTGATCACGAAGTACCGGTGGACGGCCAACACCCCGCGCGCGCACATCACCAACCAGCGCACGGTGGAGATCCTGCGCGACATGGGCATCGAAGAGGACGTCAAGGCGCAGGGCACGCCCGCCGCGCTCATGGGCGACACGGTCTTCTGCACCAGCCTCGCCGGCGACGAGATCGGCCGGGTGCGGACCTGGGGGACGCACCCGGCCCGCAAGGCCGACTACACGCTGGCCAGCCCGTCCGAGAACTGCGACCTCCCGCAGACCCTGCTCGAGCCGATCCTGATCGGGCACGCCGCCGAGCGCGGCAGCCGGATCCGGTTCGACACCGAGTACCTGTCGCTCGAGCAGGACGACGACGGTGTCACCGTCACCGTGCGGGACAGGCTGTCCGGCCAGACCTACCCGATCCGCGCGAAGTACGTCATCGGCGCGGACGGCGGGCGCAGCCAGGTGGCCCGCGACATCGAGCTCCCCTTCGAAGGGCAGATGGATCTCGCCGGGAGCATGAACATCGTCTTCCACGCCGACCTGACGAAGTACGTCGAGCACCGGCCGAGCGTCCTGTACTGGGTGCTGCAGCCGGGCTCGGACATCGGTGGCATCGGGATGGGCCTGGTGCGCATGGTCCGGCCCTGGGACGAGTGGCTGGTCGTCTGGGGCTACGACATCAGCCAGCCGCCCCCGCAGGTCGACGACGCCATGGCCACCAAGATCGTGCACGATCTGGTCGGCGACGACACCATCCCGGTCACCATCCGCTCCACCTCCTTGTGGGGCAACAACAAGATGTACGCCACGAAGTACCGGACGGGGCGCGTGTTCTGCGCGGGCGACGCCGTGCACCGGCACCCGCCGTCGAACGGCCTGGGCTCCAACACCTCCATCCAGGACTCCTACAACCTCGCCTGGAAGCTCGCCGCGGTGCTGTCCGGCCAGGCCGGTGAGGGGCTGCTCGACAGCTACGACGCCGAGCGCGCCCCGGTCGGCAAGCAGATCGTGTTGCGGGCCAACAAGTCGATCGAGGAGTTCGGCCCGATCTTCGACGCACTCGGGTTCACCACGACCGGCGATCCGGCCGAGCAGATCGCGAACATGCGGGCCCGGGCCGAGGACACCCCGGAGGCGGCCGCGCAGCGTGCCGCGTTGCGGGAGGCCTTGGAGCTGAAGGATTACGAGTTCAACGCGCACGGCGTCGAACTCGGCCAGCGGTACGTCTCCGGCGCGGTGGTCGGCGACGACACGCCCGAGCCGGAGTTCACCCGCGATCCCGAGCTGTACTACCACCCGACCACCTGGCCGGGGGCGCGCTTGCCGCACTGCTGGCTCGGCCACGGCGGGCACCGGGTCAGCACCCACGACATCACCGGCAAGGGCCGGTTCGCCCTGCTCACCGGCATCTCCGGGCAGGCGTGGGCGGAGGCCGCCATCGGTGCCGCCCGGTCGCTCGGCGTCGACATCGACGTGCACGTGATCGGCCCCGGCCGCGAGTACACCGACGTCTACGACGACTGGTCGCGGCTGCGCGAGGTCACCGAATCCGGGTGTGTGCTCGTCCGGCCCGACGCCCACGTCGGCTGGCGGGCCTGCGAACTGCCCGCCGATCCGGAAAAAGACCTCACCGAGGCACTCGCCCGCCTGCTCGACCGCGCCTGAGGAGACCGGAAGATGTTCACCTACACGGCTCGGCCCGCCCGCATCGTCTTCGGGCACGGCACCCTCGAGCGGGTCCGTGCCGAGGTCGAACGGCTCGGCCGGTCCCGGGCGTTCGTCCTGGCCAGCCCGGACCTGGCGGAACCGGGCGACCGGGTCGAAAAGGCCCTCGGCCCGCTCGCCGCGGGCCGCTTCGACGGTGCCGCCATGCACACCCCGGTAGCGGTCACCGAGCAGGCCGTCGCGCTGCTCCGGGAGGCCGGAGCGGACTGCGTGGTGGCGGTCGGCGGCGGTTCGACGACCGGGCTGGCCAAGGCGCTCGCCGTCCGCACCGGCGTCGACCAGGTGATCCTGCCGACCACGTACGCCGGATCGGAGGTCACCCCGGTCCTGGGCGAGACGGCGGACGGCGTCAAGACGACGCGCTCGTCGCCGGACATCCTTCCGGAGACCGTGATCTACGACGTCGAGCTCTCCCGGGAACTTCCCGTCCCGATCGCGGTGACCAGTGGCGTGAACGCGCTCGCGCACGCCGTGGAGGCGCTCTACTCGCCCGACGCGAATCCCGTCATCGACGGGATGGCGCTCGACGCCATCGAGCGGCTGGCACGCGGACTCCGCGGGCTCGCCGAAGACACCCTCGAAGCGCGGACCGAACTGCTGCAGGGCGCCTGGCTCGCCGGGACCTGCCTCGGCGCGGTCGGCATGGGCCTGCACCACAAGCTCTGTCACACCCTGGGCGGCAGCTTCGGCCTTCCCCACGCTCCGATGCACACCGTCGTGCTCCCGCATGTCATGGCCTACAACGCCGCCGCGGCCCCCGAGGCGATGCGCCGCATCGCCGACGCGCTCGGCGCCACCGACGCCCCAACAGCCGTGTACGACCTGATCGTCGAGGCCGGTGGGCCGACCTCACTGCGGGAACTCGGCCTGGCCGAGGCCGACCTCGACCGCGCGGCCGAACTCGCGACCGCTGCCCCCTACCCGAATCCCGCCGAGCCGACCCGGGACGGCATCGCACGGCTGCTGCGCCGAGCCTGGGCCGGTGAGCGTCCCGCGCCCACGGGCACCGGCCCGTCGGTGCTGGACCAGCTCACCGCTCAGGTCGTGTCGACGTTCGCCGGCACCCCCGATCCGCGGCTGCGCGCGCTGCTGCAGGATCTGGTTCCGCGGTTGCACGCCTTCGCGATCGACAATGACCTGACCCAGGACGAATGGCAACACGGCATCGATTTCCTGACTCGCACCGGGCAGATCTGCGACGCCACCCGGCAGGAGTTCGTGCTGCTGTCGGACACCCTGGGCCTGTCCAGCGTCGTCGATGTCCTGACCAACTCCCGCACCCCCGACACCACCCCGTCCGCGGTGCTCGGCCCCTTCTACGTCGACGGCCCACCCGAACTGGAGCAGGGCGCCGACATCGCCGCGGGGATGCCCGGCACCCCGCTGTGGGTGGACGTGCAGATCACCGACACGGACGACAAGCCCGTGGCGGAAGCGCTCGTGGACGTCTGGCAGTCCAATGAGGACGGTTTCTACGACGTGCAACTGCCCGACCTCGAAGGACCCGTCCTCCGCGGACGGCTCCGCACCGACCGGGACGGCCGCCTGCGGTTCTGGTCCATCCTGCCCTCGGAATACCCCATCCCGTCCGACGGCCCGGTCGGCGCGATGCTGGCCGCGACCGAACGCCACCCCTACCGCGCCCCGCACCTGCACTTCATGATCGCGGCCGAGGGCTGCCGGCGCCTGATCACCCAGCTCTTCGTCGCGGGCGGCAAGTACCTCGACTCCGACGCCGTGTTCGGCGTCAAGGACGACCTCATCGTGAACTTCGAACCCCGAACCGGCCCGGCACCCGACGGCCGTGCCGTCGACGGCGAATGGCGCCGGCTCGATTTCACCTTCCAGATCGCGCGCCGGTAACACTCAACTCCGCGGTCCCTCGATGCGGTGGAGTTGAGGGTGTTTGGCCGTGCGCTGGTCCCCGGAAGACTGGCCGCGCAGGCGCCTGCCGAGCCAAGGGCCGAGAAAGGTGGCTGCCCAACGCAGTTCTGCGGTGGCGCGCCATTGTGTCGACGGTGGGATGGGCAACGGTGGGGCAGGTTCGTTCCAGGAATCGTTGCTACCGGGCAGGTGCAGGGCGTGCGCGACCGCGTCGGCGATCAGCTGATGCCCCAGGGGACTGCAGTGCAACCGGTCCTCGCTCCAGAATCGGCGGTCGGCGACGGAGGGGTGGAGAGCGATTTCCGCGACGGCGACTCCGTGCCGGGCGGCCGCGGCCCGGATCCGGTCGTTGATGTCGAGGATGCGGGAGCGAACCGGCCGGGCGAGGGGGATGATCCTGGTGAGGTCGGGAAAGGTCAGGGTCGCCACGCGGGCTCCGGCGTCGGTGAGCGCGGCGAACATCGCTTCCAGGTGACCGGCCACCGTGGAGGTCTCGACCCGGAGCCGGAGCAGGTCGTTGACTCCGGCGACGACGGTGGCCAGGTCGGGGCGCAGGGCAAGAGCCGGCTCGAGTTGTTCGGACCGGACTTCGTCCGCGCGGCGGCCGCGGACGGCGAGGTTGGCGTACTGGAGGTCGGGGTTGTCGATGGTGAGGCGTTCGGCGAGCCGGTCGGCCCATCCCCGGAGGCCCACGATGTCGTCACCGTCACCGACGCCTTCGGTTTGGCTGTCGCCCAAGGCGACGTAGCGCAGGTACTTGCCGCTGACTGTCACGCCATCCTCCTAGTCATAATGTTGACTAATCATAACCATGGCTATGATGGGCTTGCCCCCATGTCGACGACGAGGAGATGCGCCGGTGAGTCTGCGGCATGCTGTGCTCGCGGCGTTGCTGTCCGGCGAGTACAGCGGCTACGAGCTGGCCAAGGCGTTCGACGTGGGCGTCGCCAACTTCTGGTACGCCCGGCCGCAACAGCTCTACCTGGAGCTGTCCAAGCTCGAGAAGGACGGGTTGATCGAGGGCCGGGAGGTGGTCCAGCGAATCCGCCCCACCAAGCGGCTGTTCATGGTCACCGACGCCGGCCTCACCGAACTGGCGCACTTCGCCGCCGCGGTGAGCAAGCCGTCGTTCATCCGCGACGACCTGCTGGTCAAGGTCCAAGCCGTCGACCACGTCGACGCGGCACCGGTGATCGCGCAACTGGAGCAACGAGCCGCGGCGGCCGCGGCCAAGGTGGAGATCCTCGACAAGATCCTGCGGCGTTACCGCGGGGACCTCGACGAGGAGACCTACCTGCGCGACGGATCTCCGATCGGGCCCTACCTGACGTGCCTGCGCGGCCGGCGGTTCGAGCAGGAACACCACGACTGGTCGGTGCGGGCCGCCGCACTCCTGCGTGATCGGGCGACCCGGAACGGTCATCCGGCGCCCACCTCGGATCGATCCCGGTAGCGCTGTCGACCGGCATCCGTTTCGAACTGTCGTGGCTGGGGCGAGCCCACACCCCTGTCCAGGACGTCCGCTCATCGGCATTTCCGGGCAGCGGTGACCCCGGGCGTTCATGACGCTGCCGAGTCGCCGGGTGGCGGTGCGGGGCCGGCCACCCGGCTGAACCGTCCGGCCGGTTCACCGGTACCGGCCGCCCTGTCCCGTCGTCGACGATCGAGGAGTTCTTCAGGCAACGACGACGGAATATGGAGCGGTTTCCCGTGCGCACCTCGATCGACCGCGCGACCTGGCGGATGCTGGCGGGCTACGCGCGGCCGCAATGGCGGACTGTCCTCTTCGGAGGGTTGCTCGTCCTGCTGGGCGGCTTGGCGGCGGCCGCCCAGCCTCTTGCGGCCAAGACGCTCGTCGACGAGCTGGGATCGGGCGGGGTCATCACCGGGCTGCTGGTGCTGCTGGTCGTTCTCGCGCTCGCCGGTGCGGCGGTCCGGATGGCCGGTGACTACCTGCTCGAGCGGGCCGCGGAGTCGGTCGTGCTGGTCGCGCGGAAGCGGTTCGCGCGGCGGGTGCTGCGGTTGCGGGTGCCGGCTGTGCAGCGCACCGAACCGGGGGATCTGCTGTCCCGGTTCACCGGTGACACGACCCTGTTGCGCGAGGTGTGCACGCACGCGCTGGTGGGCCTGGTCACCGGTGCGGTGACGACCGTGGTGATGGTCGTGCTGATGGGGACGATGGACCTCGTCCTGCTCGGAGTCACCGCGGCCGTGCTGCTGGTGATCGGCCTGCTCGCTCTGGCGGGCATGCCGATGATCGAGAAGGCGACCCGCGCCGCCCAGGAGGCGGTCGGCGAGACGGGGACGCGGATGGAGCGGGTCCTGGGTGCGTTCCGGACCGTCAAGGCGTCGGGTGCGGAAGCCCGGGAGACCGCGGCGATCGAGGAGGGTGCCGAACGCGCGTGGCGCGCCGGTGTCCGCTCGGCGCGCTGGGAGTCTCTGGTCCACGGCTCCAACGCGCTCGCGATCCAGGCGTCGTTCCTCGCGGTGCTCGGCGTCGGCGGTGCGCGGGTGGTGACCGGTGCCATCCCACTGTCCACTTTGGTGGCGTTCCTGCTGTACCTGTTCTACCTGGAGGAGCCGATCGGGCAGCTCCTGCACGCGGGCAGCAGGCTGCAGATCGGGCTGGCGGCCGTGCGCCGGCTGTCCGAAGTGGAGCAGATGGCCGCCGAGCCGGCGTCGGCCGGGAGGACCATGGTCGGTCACGACGCTGCCGGGCTGGTGTTCGAGGACGTCCGCTTCCGGTACGGCCCGGATTCTCCGGAAATCCTGCGCGGCGTCGACCTCGAGATTCCGGCCCGGGGCATGACGGCGTTCGTCGGGGCCTCCGGCGCCGGGAAGTCCACGTTGTTCGCGTTGCTCGAACGGTTCCACGAACCGTCGTCGGGCCGGATCCGGCTGGACGGTGCCGACCTCGCGGACTGGGACCTGGCCGCCTTGCGCGCCTCGATCGGGTACGTCGAGCAGGACGCGCCGCTGCTGTCCGGGACGTTGCGGGACAACCTCGTCTACGGCCGTCCGGAAGCCACCGACGAGGAAATCCGGGACGTACTGGTGCAGACCCGGCTCGCCGGCCTCGTGGATCGGCTCCCGGCCGGTCTGGACACGCCGGTCGGGCACCGCGGCAGCATGCTTTCGGGCGGTGAACGGCAACGGGTCGCGCTCGCTCGTGCGCTGCTGCGCCGTCCTCGCCTGCTGTTGCTGGACGAGATCACCTCGCAGCTGGACGCGGTGAACGAGCTGGCGATCCGCGACGTGGTCACCGCCGCGGCCGAGACCACAACCGTGCTCGTGGTGGCCCACCGGCTCTCGACGGTCACCCGCGCCGACCGGATCGTGGTGCTGGACGAAGGAACCATCCGGGCGATCGGCACCCACGACCAGCTCGTGGCGAGCGATCCCTTGTACGCCGAGTTCGCCGCCACCCAGCTGCTCACGGGCGACAGCCGGGTGTCGACCGGCTCAGTGGGTGCGCCGTAGCCGGCCGCCGAGCCACCAGCCGAGTTCGATGGCGGCGATGCCCGCGGCGGCGCAGCCGAGCGCGGTGAGCGTGTGACCGGCGTTTCCGGGGTCCAGCAGGAACAGCCGCCGGGTCACCGGCAGGACGAACATGAGGCCGGACACGAGGACCATCGCCGCGACCAGGGCGGCCTTCCACCACGTGTAGGGCCGGGCGACGATGCCCAGCACCCACAACGCGAGCGCCATCAGGGTGATCAGTGCCGTCGTGCTCGCCTGGACCTGCGTGGTCTCGCCGGCGGCGTTGCCGGGATGGACGAGGACGTAGGCGGTGAAGGAGGCGACAGCGATCACCACTCCGGCCGGGATCGCCGTCCTCAGCACCCGGCCGACGAAACCGCCGCGGGCGCGGTCGTTGTTCGGGGCCAGGGAGAGCACGAACGCGGGCAGGCCGATGGTGAACCAGCCGACGATGGTGACGTGCCGGGGCAGGAACGGGTAGGACACGGCCGTGAGACCGATCAGGCCGGGAACACCCACCAGCAGGGCGAGCAGCACCGAGTAGACCGTCTTGGTGAGGAACAGGTTGGCGACCCGCTCGATGTTCCCGATCACGCGCCGGCCTTCGCCGAAGACGTGGGGGAGGGTGGCGAACGCGTTGTCCAGCAGGACGATCTGGGCCACCGACCGGGTCGCCGGGCTGCCCGCGCCCATCGCGACGCCGACGTCGGCGTCCTTGAGCGCGAGGACGTCGTTGACGCCGTCGCCGGTCATCGCGACCGTGTGCCCGCGCGACTGCAGGGCGGCGACCATGGCCCGCTTCTGGGCGGGCGTGACCCGGCCGAACACCGTGCCGTTCTCCACGGCGGTGGCCAGCAGGGCGGGATCCTCGGGCAGGGTGCGGGCATCGACCGGGGCATCGGCTCCGGGCAGGGACAGGGTGCGGGCGACCGCTCCCACCGAGACGGCGTTGTCGCCGGAGATCACCTTGACCGCCACGCCCTGGGCGGCGAAGTAGTCCAGGGTCTCGCGTGCGTCACCGCGGACGGTCTGCTCCAGCACCACCAGCGCGACGGGGGTCACCTCGCCCGGCGCTTCCGGGGCGTCGAGGCCGGTCGACGCCCGGCCGAGCAGCAGCACCCGCAGCCCCTGTGCGCCGATGCGTTCGGCCTCCGCGCGCTCGGGCGATCCGGCGGGCAGCAGAACGTCGGGTGCGCCGAGCACCCAGTCGCCGTGTTCGCCGAAGCTCGCGCCGCTCCACTTCCGCGCGGAGGAGAACGGCGCGACGGTCGCCGCGGTCCAGCCGGGCGCCGGCGGGCACGCCTGGGCGATCGCCAGCAGGCTCGCGTTCGGGCGGGGGTCGGCGGCGGCCAGCGCGGCGAGCACGAGTTCGGGGGCGCGATCGCCGTCGCCGATCGGCCGGATTTCGGAGAGCCGCATGGTGTTCTCGGTGAGGGTGCCGGTCTTGTCGGCGCACACCACGTCGACCCGTGCCAGTCCTTCGATCGCCGGCAGCTCGTTGACCAGGCACTGCCGGCGGCCCAGCCGGACCACGCCGACGGCGAAGGCGACCGAGGTCAGCAGGATCAGGCCTTCGGGCACCATCGGCACGAGCGCGGCCACCATGCCGCGCAGCGCGTCGGGCAGGGCCTGCGAGCCCGAGAGCTGGTTGTAGATCGACAGCACCCCGGCCGGGACGAGCAGGTAGGTGATGACCTTGAGGATCGTGTTGATCCCGCTGCGCAGTTCGGAATCCGCGAGGGTGAACCGCCCGGCTTCCTCGGCCAGCCGCGCCGCGTACGCCTCCCGTCCGACCTTCGTCGCGCGGTAGGCCCCGCTGCCCGCCACCACGAAGCTCCCCGACATCACCTCCTCGCCCGGGTGCTTGACGATCGCGTCCGATTCGCCGGTGAGCAGCGACTCGTCCACTTCGAGGGCTTCGGCTGTCAGGACGGTGCCGTCGACGACGATCTGGTCGCCCGGGCCGACTTCGACCACGTCGTCGGCGACCACCTCGGCCGGCGCCAGTTCCCGGCTCACGCCGTCCCGGCGGACCCGCGGCCGGACCTGGCCGACGATCGCCAGCCGGTCCAGTGTCCGCTTCGCCCGCAGTTCCTGGACGATGCCGACGGCGCTGTTGGCCAGGATCAGCCCGGCGAACAGCCCGTCGAGCAGGTAGCCGGTCGAGAAGATGAGCACCGCGAGCACCGCGAAGATCGCGTTGATCCGGGTGAACACGTTGGACCGCACGATCTCGCCGGTCGAGCGGCTCACCCGGGCGGGCACGTCGTTGGTCCGGCCCGCGGCGACCCGCTCGGCCACTTCGGCGGTGGTCAGCCCGGCCGTGACCTCGTCGGCAAGCAGGCGTACATCTCCTGGCATGGTCGCGAGACTACGCAAATCCCGGCTGGTCCGGCTCCGCCAAGCCCACGAACGGGGGTGAACCAGCTGACCGCCGGACAGCGTCCGGCCGACCGGCGGGGACACATCCAGCCGGGTGGCGGATTGTTCCGGACGCCCAGCGGCTGGGCGGACCGGGACCGCTTCACGACACTGGGAAACAGAGACGGCGCGCCGCACTTCGTCCCACTGCCCCGGAGGAGATTTCCATGTTCAATCGGATGCTGAGCCGCTTCGGCATCGGCGGCCCGTCCGTCGACACGGTGCTGGACTCGCCGCACGCCGTGCCCGGTCAGGCGATCACCGGGCAGGTGCACGTCCAGGGCGGCAACGCGGACGCCGAGATCGGCCAGGTCGTGCTGTCCCTCGTCTCGAGGACCGACGCGGAGTACGGCGACCACGGGCAGGGCGGCGACGCGGAGTTCTTCCGGCTGGTGGTGCGACAGGGCTTGCGGGTGCCGTCGGACCAGCCGGTCTCGATCCCCTTCCGGTTGCCGTTGCCGTGGGAGACGCCCATTACCGCGGTCGGCGGCGCGGTCCTGCCCGGGATCAGCGTGGGGGTGCGGACCGACCTGCTCGTCGAGGGTGCCCCGGACCAGGGCGACCTCGACCCGGTCCTGGTCGGTCCACTGTCCTCACAGGACAAGGTGCTCGACGCGTTCGGCGTGCTCGGGTTCACCTTCCGCGGCACCGGCATCGTGCCCGGGCCGCCGCAGGGCGTGTCGGGCGAGCTCGGTTTCCACCAGGAGCTCGAGTTCTTCCCGCCGGCCCAGTACGCGGGCCGGGTGCACCAGGTCACGGTGACCTTCGTGGCGAACCCGGACGAGCTCCACGTGATCCTGGACGCCGACAAACGGGGTGGCGACACGGCGGGCCACCTCCGGCTCTCGCACCAGGAGGCGCAGAACACCGACTGGGCCACCGCGGTCAACGGCTGGCTCACCCAGGCCGCCGAGCGCAGCCACGCGAACCCCGCCTTCGGTGGTGCCCCCAACCCGGCGTTCGGCCATGGCGCACAGCCCGGCTACGCCGGTCAGCAGGGGTACGGCGGCCCCGACGAGCAGCACGGGCAGCGACGGGGACCGGGTATGGGTGGCATGCTCGCCGCCGGCGCGGCCGGGCTGGCCGGCGGCATGGTCCTTGGTGGCGTCGCGGACGAGTTCTTCGGCGACGACGAAGGATGACCTGCCGCCGCGTGTCACCCAGCGGAGTGATCCGGGTGGCCGGATCCGCCCGTGATCGTCCTTGATCGCACGACGAGACCTGCGCGGCAGGCGTCACACCTCCCCAGGACGCCTGCCGCGCTGCCTGGCCGCCGACGAAGCAAGACTCCCGATTGGACAAGCGGCCGTCCGTCGGTTATTTGTCCATTGAGGAGGGTGAGCTCCGGAGTGGCCCGAGGACCCGCCGACGAACGGAACGCATGACAAGCCCACTGGACCTGTCCCTGATCACCGGGCCGATCCCGGTCGTCGCCACCGTCGCCGGTGCGGTCGCGTTGCTTTCTCTGGCGGTCCGGAAGGATCGCGCGTGGCGGACCAGGGTGCTGCCGATCGTGGTGGCGGCGTGCGCGGTGCTCGTGGCCGGGGTGACGTTCGTGGTCGACCACGTGTGGAAGCCGTGGCCGGAACCGTTGCCCCCGGTCTTGGCGGTGTGGGCGGGCGCGGCGCTGGTCGCCGCCTGCCTGGCGGTCGCGCGGCTGCGGGCCGGACGGTGGTACTGGCGGATCCTGGGAGTTCTGGCGGCGCTGGTCGTGCTGGCGAGCGCGGGCACGGCCGCGAACGCGCACTTCGGTCTCTACCCGACGTCGCGCGCGGTGCTCGACGTGTTCGCGAACAACCGGGTCGGCCTCGACGAGGCCGCGCGGCCGCCGTCGAGCGTGGTCGAAGTGCCTGCCGGCGGCAAGCTCGCCGGCGTGTGGCGGAAACCCGCGGGCCTTCCGGACAAGGGGACGGTGTCGGAAACGGCGATTCCCGGTGCGTTCAAGGCCCGTCCGGCGTGGATCTACCTGCCACCGGCGTACGCGGCGGCGTCCCGCCCGCGGCTGCCGGTCCTGGTGCTGCTCGCGGGGCAGCCGGGCGCGCCGCGTGACTGGTTCGACGCGGGCCGGCTCGCCGGGCGCATGGACGCGTTCGCGCGCGAGCACGACGGGCTGGCGCCGATCGTGGTGGCGGCCGACCAGCTCGGCGCCCGGATGGCGAACCCCCTGTGCCTGGATTCGAAGCTGGGGCAGTCGGAGACGTACCTGGCCCGTGACGTGCCCGAGTGGATCAAGCGGCGGCTGACGGTCGACGGGCGGCGCGAGGCCTGGACGATCGCGGGTCTCTCGCAAGGTGGCACGTGCGCTCTCCAGCTGGCCGTGCGTGCGCCGGACGTGTACGGGAATTTCATCGACCTGACCGGGCAGCGTGAACCGTCACTCGGCTCGCGGGCCGAAACGGTCAAGGCCGCGTTCGGCGGCGACGAGGCGGCGTTCACCCGCGTCAACCCGATGCACATCCTCGCCCGGCAACGGTTCCCACAGACCGCGGGGGTGATCGTCGCGGGCCGTGACGACCGGAACTACGGCCCGGCGGCCGCGGAGGTGTTCCAGGCCTGCCGCACGGCCGGGATGGACGTGCAGTGGAAGGAACTGCCGGGCGGGCACGACTGGACCGTGTGGCGCACGGGCCTCTACGACTCCTTGCCCTGGCTCGCCACGCGCACCGGCCTGAGCAGTTGACCACCACGAACAGTCCCGGGAACGAGAAACATGACTACACGATCGAGTGGCACGAGGGCCGAGCCCGCGGAAGCGACCGCGCTCGCCCGCGGCGTGGATCGAATCAGCCGGCGGGCCGGCCTGCTGTTCCGGACCGCTCCGCTGACGTGCGTCTTCCTCATCGCGTTCTGGACCGTCGGTGCACTGACAGGCGCGCTGGGCGGACCGAACGACGAGTTGCTCGCACGCATCGGCGCCGGCACCGACAGTCCGTTGTGGACTGTCCTCTCCTCGGCGTTGTGGGCCATGGACCTGACGGGCTACCTGGCGACCACCGCGCTGCTGCTGGTGTTCGGCACGCTGGCCGAGCGCGAGTTCGGCACCTGGCGCACCGCGGCGATCTTTCTCGTCTCCCACGTCATCGGCGTGTTCCTGGGTCTGGGGGCGGTGCTGCTCGGCACCGGCCTGCACTCGGAATGGCTCGACACGCTCAAAGGTGCGGTCGCGGCCGGGCCGTCGATCGGCGGGGTGGGGCTCGCGCTGGCGCTGACGTTCCGGATGCCGTCGTTGTGGCGGCGCCGCGTCCGGCTCATGACGCTCTTGTCGCTGCTGGTGCTCACGCTGTACTCGGGCTGGCTGGAGGACCTGATGCGGCTGTCCGGCGGCGCGGCCGGAATGCTGATCGGCGTGGTGTTCCTCCGGACCGGCGCGGTCCGCGAGCCCCGGACCCTGACGGAGACCCGGGTCCTGGTCGGGCTGGTGGTCGCGGCCTCGGCACTCGGGCCGGTGGTGACGATGCTGTCGCCGTACCCGAACGGCCCGTTGTCGTGGTACACCGAGGTGGTGGCGGTCGCGCGGCCGGCGCCGGACGACGTGGCCGCGACGTGCGGCGCCTCGGACGCGGCCGACCTGTGCCGCACGATGCTGATCCAGCTGTCCTACGGGCGGTTCCCGGCACTGGTGATGTCGTTGCTGCCGGCGTTGCTGCTGCTCGTGCTCGCGGAAGGGCTGCGGCGCGGGCGGCGGTTCGCCTGGTGGTCGGCGCTGACCTTCAACGTGGCCTACGCGGCGATCATCGGCTGGTACGTGGCGGATGCCGCGCGGCTTCCGGCCATCGACGCGCTGGACACCGGCTTCCGCTACAGCGTGCCCATCGTGGCGCCGCTCGCGGTCACCTTCGTGTTGCTCGTCACGCGCAAGCGCTTCACCGTCAAGCTTCCCCGCCACGCCATCAGGAAGTTCTGGCAGTTCACCCTGGGCAGCATCGGGTTGCTGTCGGCGCTGTACCTCCTCGGCGGGTACCTGGTCCGCGGCCAGTTCTCGCCGGAGCCGGGATTCGCCGGGCTGCTCGCCGACCTACCGAAGCGGTTCCTGCCGCCGGGCTACCTGCTGGGGCTGATTTCGGTGGAGTTCAAGGCGGACGGGTTCTTCGCCACGGTGCTGTTCGAATACACCGGCGTGGTGTTCTGGCTGATCGTGCTGACGGGCCTGCTGATGGCGTCGTGGCGTGCGTGGCCGTCTTCGTCGGAGGAGGAGGCAGCGCGCGCCCGGGACCTGATGGGGCGGTACGGCGGGTCGTCGCTGTCGTACATGACGATCTGGCCCGGCAACCAGTACTGGTTCACCCCCGACGGAGAGACGGTGATCGCCTACCGCGTGGTGGCCACGATCGCCCTGACCGTCGGCGACCCGATCGGGCCCGCACCGGCCTCGGCCGTGCGCGGATTCGCCGAGTTCTGCCAGGAAAACGGCTGGACACCGTGCCTCTACAGCATCACCGAGGAGACCAGGGAGGCGGCGGCCTCGCTCGGCTGGTCCGCGGTGCAGGTCGCCGAAGACACCGAGATCGAACTCGGCACGCTGAGCTTCACCGGCAAGAAGTGGCAGGACGTCCGCACGGCGCTGAACAAGGCGGCCAAGGTCGGCATCACCGCCGAGTGGTGCACCTACGCCGACGCACCCTTCGCGATCACCGACCAGGTCCGTTCCATTTCGGAGGAATGGGTGGCGGACAAGGGGCTGCCCGAGATGGGCTTCACGCTCGGTGGCCTCGGAGAGCTCACCGGCGACGGCGTGCGGTGCCTGCTCGCCATCGACGCCGACCGCACCCTGCACGGCATCACCAGCTGGTTACCGGTGTACGCCGGTGGCGAGGTGGTCGGGTACACGCTCGACTTCATGCGCCGCCGTGCCAACGGTTTCCGCGGTTCGATGGAGTTCCTGATCGCCTCGGCCGCGCTGGAGCTGAAGACCGAGGGGATCCGGTTCCTGAGCCTGTCCGGCGCGCCGCTCGCCCGGCTGGACCGCGGGGAACGCCCTCGCGCGTTGCAGCGGGTGCTGGACTTCACCGGACAGGTGCTGGAGCCGGTGTACGGCTTCCGCTCGCTGTTCGCGTTCAAGGCGAAGTTCCAGCCCACGTACCGGCCGATGTACATGGCCTACCCGGATCCGGCCGCCCTGCCACGGATCGCGAACGCGGTCGGCCGCGCGTACCTGCCCGAGGTCAACCTGAGGCAAGGCCTCCGCCTCGCCGCCAAGATGATCACCCGTTCGTGAGCGGGAGGGCGGCGGGCGGGGCCGGGGTCACCACTGCTCGCCGTCGTCCCAGCCGCCCGGCTCGTCGAAGCCGACCGGGTCGCCGTGGTGCTCGCCGGCCGAGGCCTCGTGACCACCGAATGCCCCGCTCAGGCCCTGGAACAGCAACGCGCCGCCGGCGACACCCGCCGCCGTGACCGCCGCGGTCTTCAGGAATCCGCCGCCGGAGCGGCCCGGTGCCCCGCCCACCGGTGCGGCCTGGTCCCGGTTCTGGCCGAACATGCGGGACATGAACCCGCCGCCCCCGGCCTGCGCGGGCTGCGGCGCATAGGCCTGGCCGGGCGCTGCCCCGTAGGCGTGGCCCGGCGCGGGTCCGAAGGCCGGGTTCGGCGCGGCGCCGAAGGCCGGTGCCGACCCCGGCGGGGCGGCTTGCAGCTCGGCGATCCGGGCCTGGGCGGTGCGCAGCGCGTCCTCCTGCACGAGGACGGCCTGGACGAGCAGGTAGAGCGCGTCCGGCTGCGACTGGACGTACTGGGCGATCAGCTGGGCGGCCTCCGGGTCCTTCTGCACCGGCTGTGCCTGCCGCAGCCGGTTCGCCAGCCCGAGGATCAGCTCGCGGTCCTGGTTCTCCATGGGAACTCCTTTCGTCTGACTCCATCGTTGGCCCAACACCTGGGGCATGGACACCGGTGACCCGGCCCGAACCACCCGCCGACCGGCTGCGGATCTTCAGCCGGTCGGCGGGCAACCGGTCGCCGGGTCCCGGCTGGCGGGACCGCGCCGCTCCCGGCGAGACTGAACGCATGGTGCGAGTGGTCGTCGTCGACGACGAGGAGCTGGTGCGGTCGGGTTTCCGGCTCATCCTGCAGTCAGCGGGGGACATCGAGGTCGTGGCGACCGTGAGTGGCGCGCAGGCGGTCAAGGAGATCAGCCTGCGGCGTCCGGATGTCGTGCTGCTCGACATCCGGATGCCGGACGTCGACGGCCTGACCGTTCTGCGGCAGCTGCGCGGCCTGCGGAACCCGCCGGCCGTGGCGATGCTGACCACGTTCGACTCCGACGAGTACATCGCGACGGCGCTGCGTTCGGGTGCGGCCGGGTTCATCCTCAAGGACACCGCGCCCGAGCAGCTGGCCCAGCTGGTTCGCGCGCTGGCCGCCGGGGGAGTCGTGCTGTCACCGAAGGTCACCCGGACCGTGGTGGACGGCTACCTCGATTCCGGTGCCGGGTCGTCGGCGGCCACGCAGGTCGACCAGCTCTCCGAACGCGAGCGCGTCGTGCTCGTCCTGATCGCGGACGGACTGTCCAATACGGACATCGCGCAGCGGATCGACGTCAGCGTTGGGACTGTCAAGGACCACGTGTCGGCGATCCTCACCAAGCTCGAAGTCGGTAGCCGCGTGCAGGCCGCGCTCGTCGGGCAGCGCGCAGGGCTGCTCGAGGGCACCGGACCGTGAACCGGACGCAAGCGCTGGTGGCCGAGGCGGGCCTGCTCACCGTCGCCGGGCTCGACGCGGTGTTCAACCAGCCCACCGAGCCCTGGGACGTCGGCGTCGCCATCGTCGCCCTCGGCGCGCTTCTGTTCCGGCGGCGGTGGCCGGTACCCGTCTTCGTGCTCACTCTTCCCGCGCTCGCCCTCGTGGGCTCGGTGATCGCGACGCTCGTCGCGCTCTACGCGGTGGCCGTGCGGTATTCGGACCGGGTGCTGCTCACCGGCTGCGGGCTCGTCGCCGCGGTGGGCTACGTCTTCCCGGGCCTGCAGTTCCACTACTCGCGCACCGACACGGTGCTCACCCTCATCTACGCGACCATGACCGCGGCCGCACCGATCTTCTTCGGCAGGCTCGTCCACGCCCAGCGGGAACTGGCCCTGCGGCTGGAGGACATCCGGGCCGCCCGCGAACACGAACGCCTGCTCGACGCCCAGGCCACGTTGGCCAAGGAACGCAACCAGCTCGCCCGCGAGATGCACGACGTCGTTTCCCACCAGGTCAGCCTGATCGCCGTCCAAGCCGGCGCCATCGGTGTTTCCACCACCGACCCGCACGTCAAGGCCGCGGCCGGCAACGTCCGGAAACTCTCCGTCGACACCCTCGACGAACTCCGGCACATGGTGAACCTGCTCCGCGCGTCCGGCAGCCGGACCGCCGGGCTGACGCCGCAGCCGACACTGTCCGATCTGGACCGGCTGATCACGGGGAGCGGCATCGAAACCCGGGTGACCGGCGCGGCGCCGGAGGGCATCGACACCGCCGTGCAGCGCACGATCTACCGGACCGTCCAGGAAGCCCTCACCAACGTCCGCAAACACGCCCCCGGCAGCACCGCCACGGTCGAGTTCGCGGATGACGGCAACGACCTCGCGGTCACCGTCACCAACACCCGGCCCACGCGCCCGACCCTGGCCCTGCCCGGCGCGCACCTCGGACTCCTCGGGCTCCACGAACGCGCCACGTTGCTCGGCGGCACCGTCAAGGCCGCGCCGACCGGCGACGGCGGCTTCCGGCTCGAACTCCGCCTGCCCCGAGCGGCCGGGCACCGCTGACCTCCGGCACGATCTCGGCGTCGGCCGAAAGGAGAGAGATGGCGGGCGAACGCGAGATCGAAGCCGTCGAGCAGTGGTTCCGGCGGCGCGGCCTGCCCGCCGTGGTCCGGGGCCGCCCCACCCGGCTGCTGGTCCGCACCACCGCGGCGGTCGTGTTCATCGCGGTCTGGGAAGTCATGACCGCCCTGCTGAACGTGGTGGACGGCGACACGGACGCGGACTTCGACCGGCTCATCGAGAACGACCTCTTTTCGCCTGGGCTATAGCGGCCTCGTGCTCGGTCTGGTCGTCTTCCCCGTCCTCGGCTCCTGGCTCACCGCGCGGTGGGTGCGGCGCAAGCTGGTCGACCGCGGCGGAACCGTGCCCGCCGCGGTCCTGGCGGCCGTGTTCGTGTTCGGCGTGCCCGCTCTCGGCTGGGTTGTCGCCGGCCACTCGATACCGCTCGGCGTCGTGATCCACCTGGCGATCCTGGCGGGACTGTTCGCGGCCGCGTTCGCCGGGGCCGGCTCGATCGCCGGCTGGGCGCTGCGGGCGGCGTTCCGGCAGACCCGGATGCTGGGCGAACTGACCAGCCGGGCGCTGCCGCTCCTGCTGCTGTTCACCGTCTTCGGGTTCTTCACCACGGAGATCTGGCAGGTCGGAGCCTCGCTGCCCCGGCCGCGGCTGTGGCTGGTCATCGGGCTCTTCGCCGCGGTCGGCGTGGTCTTTCTGCTCGCGATGTTCAAGGACGAGGTCACGACGCTGACCCAGTCGCGGATCGCCCCGCTCGGCCTGGACAAGCTGCGGGAGACGCCGCTGGCGTCCTATCTGGACGACATCCGCGCCGAGCGGGTCCCGCTCAAGAAGCTGGAGCGGGCGAACATGATCCTCGTCCTGGTCCTGACCCAGGTGCTGCAGACGCTCGTGCTCGCTGTCCTCGTGTTCGTGGTCTTCGGCATCATCGTGGTCCAGCTGTCGCGGCGTTCTCCGGTCTGTACTTCGCCGCGTCGACGGTGACCGACGCCCAGTACCGCAGCGCCTTCTTCGACCCGCTGGCAGACCACTTGGCGGTCAGCCTGGTGGCCCGGGACCGCTATCTCGGCCGGCTCCTCGGTGCTCCGCGGCAGGCTGGACCCGCCGCGGAGCACCGAAGTCTCACCGGAGATATTTGACCGGTTTGGTGGCGGCGTTGAGCAGGTACTCCAGTGGCCCGCGGCGGAAGAACCGGGACCAGATGGTGGCGAACAGGATCGCGCCGAGAATGAACAGCAGCACCGGCGTCCAGGAAGTCTGGTCGGCGGCCTCCGCGGGCGCGTCGGCACCCTGGTCCGGCACGAAGAAGGACGATGCGACGAAGTGGCCGACGTAGGCGGTCAGGGACATGGTGCCGACCGCGATGATCGGCCCGGCAAGGCGGCGCAGCCGGGGCAGGCGGTCCATCGCCACCGTCGCGGCCAGGAGCACGGTGATGGCGACACCGAGGCTGCCGACGATGTCGAACGTCGTCCCGGTGTGCGGCCCGGCGGTCAGCAATGTCCACGGTGAACCGGCCTGATCCGCCGATGCGAGGCCGTCCAGGGACTTCATCGAACCCAGTTCCGAGCTCATGTCCTTGCCGGTCGGCGCCTCCGTGGCCGCCCGGAGGCCGGGGAACAGCAGGGACGCCAGCCAGGGCGTGCCGTAGCCGAGCGCGATGAGGGCGGGACCGACCATGGCCAGCCGCCCCTGGACCGTGCGGGTGGTCAGGTCGAGGCGGGCCAGTGCCATGCCGGCGATCACGAACGGCATCCAGGTGAGCACCGGGTAGAAGCCGGTGACGAACAGGTCCAGCACGCCCACGGCGCCGATCCGGTCGAGCGGGTCGTAGGCCTTGAGGGCCGCGGTGACCGGCTCGGTCAGCAGGGCGCGGATGCCGAACGCCAGCTGCGGCATGACCAGGGCCAGCGCGGCGGCGATGATCGCGAGCGTCCGAGCCTTCAGCCGCACCAGTGGCAGGGCCAGCAGGAAGTAGACGCCGTAGAAGGCGAGGATCACGACGCCGCCGTAGACCATCGCCATGACGGTGCCCAGCGCCAGCAGGATCACCGCGCGGATGGCGATCCGCGCCTTCGCCTGCCGTCCGGCCAGTCCGGTCTTCGCCTCCCGGCGGCCGGCGATCAGGAGCAGGGAGAACCCGGCGAGGGTGGCGAACAGGGCCGACGAGCGGCCTTCCGCCAGGCTGCGCACCCAGCCGCCGATGCCGTCCACGGCCGTCGCCGACGGTCCGATGTGGATGACGAACATCCCGAACACGGCCAGCGCACGGGCCAGGTCGACGCCGACCAGCCGGCCCATCGAGGGCTCCGCGGGCGCCGCCGCCGTCGGAAGTGCGGTGTCCTGTGGTGACGATCTCTGTGCCATACCGGAAATATTGCTGCTTCGGCAACCGTTGCCCATCCGGCAGGGTTCCGGAACGGCCCCGCCGATCGGCTGGAACCGGCCAGCCGATCGGCCTTCCCGGCGCGGTGGCTGCACCCGGACCGCCAGTGAATTCATGAAGCACTCCCGCACGGCCTGTGGGTGTCGACCGGCGTCGTGGCGCTCGTCCTGCTCCTGGTGCCCGGCGCCGCCGACAAGCGTGACGACCGCGAAAGCAGCACTGTCGACCTGTCGGCCGACAGCCAGGAATTCGCGCTGCGGATGTCGGCCGAATCCGGCTACACGAAGCCGTCCCTCACCGAGCGCAACGCGATCGGTGAGGGCGTCGAGCGCGTGCTGGACGGAAAGCCACTCGAGGCGAAGACGACCTTGGCCGCCGTCGGCTACATCGACCCGGCCGGGACCGTCCACTTGGGAATCGAAGTCCCCATCCGAAAGCGGACCAGGACAGCGAGCGGCTCGGCGCCGACCTGTTCCGGAAGGTGCCCGGCTCGGTCCTCGTGATCGCCGGCGCGCACCGCCGGGCGGCGCCGGACAAGCAGGCGGACATGGCTCACACGAACGAAAGCGTATTCGAGACGGTGCACGAACTCTTGGTGATTCCTTTGCGGGGGAGTGGGCGGCCGCGATGGTGGCCGCCCGGTGCGCCGGCTGGCGAACGGTCGTCCGGTGCCGTCCTCCACCGCCTTCACCGCGTCGAGAAGACCGTGCAGGCCGATCTCGTAACGCTCCTCTTCCGTCGGATCCGACAGCCACTCGGTGGGCGGTGTGTCGGTGACCTCCTCGCGACTCGACTCCGCGATGGCCAGTTCGACTTCGATCTCGACCTCGAGCCCGTGCAAGGACTCGCCCGGGTTGCTCATCGCTCTTCCCGGTTCAGGCCCGGTCGAGGGGCGCGGCGGTCGCGGCGCCGGGCCAGTTCGTCCTCGTCCACCAGCGTGATCATCGATCCGCCGGGCGGGCACAGCATCGTGACGACGAAGCGGACCGGGATGTCGTCGCGGTTGTTGCCGTCCTGGTAGTGGATGACGTCGCCGCCCGGCTCCCAGAACGCCTCGCCGGCTCGTACGATCCGCTCCGGCTCGCCTTCGAGCTCGAACCGCATCTCGCCTTCCACCACGTAGCCGAACGCCGGGCCGGAGTGCCGGTGCGGCGGCGCGCCGTGGTGGCCCGGCGGGTACTCGATGACCACGGTCATCCCGTGCGAGCCGGCCGGGATGAACGGGGGTTCCACTTCCTGCAGCATCGTGAGCGCGTTCTGCCAGGTGGTGTCCGACATGGCGAATCCCTTCGTGACGGATGGTTCGTCCGCTAGGACCGGGCAGCCGCCGGCGATGTGACAGCCACGGCGAAATTCCCGAGTGTCACGGATCGGGGCCCTGTCCGGTCCTGCGGAGATGACCGACCGAGCGTCGAACGGGGTGAACCGTTGCCGGCAGAGAGCAGGATCCGGATCCGGGTCCGGATGAGCGCGCGTCCGATCGACGAGCCGCACCGCAGCTCGAGCCAGCTGAAACGCGTGGGCGACCCAAAGGACTGGTAACTGGCGGTACGGTCGAAGCGGCGAACTCCGTCATCCCTCGCGAGCGGCGGTCGGCCGTCAGGTCGCTGTTGCGCACGTCGGCGCCGACGGCGAGCCGCCGTCTTCGTCTTCGCCGATCTCTGTCCGGGGCCTGGCGCCACGGCCTGCGGAAACCCGTTGCAGCGCCCCTGCTGCGTCTCCTGCCAGGACGTTACGACGCTGTGCAACAAGCGCAGGCTCGGCTCGGGATGCTCCGCGCCGGCGGCGCCACCCGCCAGCACGCGATCCTCGGCGAGACGTGTGCCGCGAGGGCGCACCGGCTTGTTCCGATTCCGCCTGCGAGGTTTCAGCCGCGTGCACATGGGCACGCGAGAAGGGACAAGGGAAGACCGCACTCCCGGAGACCGGCATGAACGAACGCTCACATCCACGTGACGGCGACACCGCCGACCCGGCCCGCGGTCCAGCGCCCCGGAGGCGACCAGCTTCACGACCGCGCGCAGCGGCAGTTCCGGCCGGCTTCCCCCTACTGACAGCTTGAGGAGCGCAATCATGGGCGACACCGCTTTCCGCCGCGAACTCGGCCAGCAGCTGCGGGTCGACTCGATCCGGGTCAGCACGAAGGCCGGCTCCGGGCACCCGACCTCGTCGATGTCCGCCGCCGACCTGATGGCCGTGCTGCTCGACGGGCACCTGCGGCTGGACTTCGACCGGCCGGACGACCCGCGCAACGACCACCTGATCTTCTCCAAGGGCCACGCCTCGCCGCTGTACTACAGCATGCTGAAGGCGGCCGGCGCGATCGACGAGGACGAGCTGCTCACCTACCGCCGGCTCGGCAGCCGGTTGGAGGGTCACCCGACCCCGCGCATCCCGCCCACCGACGTCGCCACCGGCTCACTCGGCCAGGGCCTGCCCATCGGCGTCGGGATCGCCCTCGCCGGCAAGTGCCTCGATCGTCTTCCGTACCGCGTCTGGGTGCTGTGCGGCGACTCGGAGATGGCGGAAGGCTCGATCTGGGAGGCGTTCGAGCACGCCGCGCACTACGAGCTCGGCAACCTCACCGCGATCGTCGACGTCAACCGGCTCGGCCAGACCACCGAGACCATGCTCGGCTGGAACGTCGACGCCTACGCCGCCCGCGCCCGGGCCTTCGGGTGGCACGCCATCACCCTCGACGGCCACGATCTCGACGCCGTCGAGGCCGCTTTGGCCGAAGCCGAGACCGCCGGCCGGCCGACCGTCCTCTTCGCGAAAACGCGGAAAGGCAAGGGCGTCAAGTCCGTCGAGGACCAGCCCGGTAAGCACGGCAAGCCCGTCGACGATGCCGACGCGGCCATCGCCGAACTCGGCGGCCCTCGCGACTTGGCCGTATCCGTGGCGAAACCGGACACTTCAGTGTCCACAATAGACCAATCGCCCGGGGAACCCCGCCTGCCGTCTTGGAACATCGGCGACAAGGTGGCCACCCGCCGCGCCTACGGGGAAGTGCTCACCGCGCTCGGCGAAGCGCGACCGGATGTCGTGGCCCTTGACGGCGAAGTGTCGAACTCGACCAACAGCGAACTGTTCGCGCAGGCCCACCCTGACCGGTACTTCGAGATGTACATCGCCGAACAGCAGCTGATCGCCGCTGCCGTGGGCCTGCAGGCGCGTGGCTGGACGCCGTTCGCGTCCACGTTCGCCGCGTTCTTTTCCCGTGCCTACGACTTCGTCCGGATGGCCGCGATCTCGCGGGCGAACCTACGGCTGTCCGGTTCCCATGCCGGCGTCTCGATCGGCGCCGACGGCCCGTCCCAGATGGCTTTGGAGGACCTCGCCGCGTTCCGCGCCGTCCACGGCAGCACCGTCCTGCATCCCTCCGACGCCAACCAGACCGCCCGCCTCGTCGCCGCGATGGCCGACCGGGACGGCATCTCCTACCTGCGGACCCTGCGTGGCAAGACCACGGTCCGCACCGGCACGGACGAAGACGTCCGCATCGGGGGCAGCCGGACGCTGCGCCGCTCCGGCCAGGACGACGTTACGCTCGTGGCGTGCGGTGTGACCGTCGGCGAAGCCGAGGAAGCCGCCGGGCGGCTGGCGGCCGAAGGCATCGCGGCGCGGGTCCTGGACTGCTACTCGATCAAGCCGATCGACGCGGCCGCGCTCCACGAGGCGGCCCGGGACACCGGCATACTGGTGACCGTCGAAGACCACTGGCCCGAAGGCGGCCTCGGTGACGCCGTCCTCGAGGCGCTCGCCGAGTTCCCGGACGCCGTCCGGGTCCGCAAGCTGGCGGTGCGCGAGATGCCCGGCTCCGGCAGCCCCGAGGAACTGCTCACCGCCGCGGGCCTCGACGCCGGCCACATCGTCGATGCGGTCCACGACCTGACGGGCACGCGCAAGAGGAACCCGTACGGCGAAACACCGAATGAGGAACGTGCGATCATCCGCGGCGAGCAAGGAACGTCGGTCGGTGACCCGCACGACGACACCGACCCGCAATCCGGCTAGCCGTTCCGCGGAGAAGGGGACCACGCTGATCGAACACCGCGGGCCGTGGACGGTCGTCCGGAATCGGCCTGGTTCTCGGCGAACGGACCCGGATTTTGGCTGGCCCGAAGCAGCCGGCAGGCCGGCAGTCCCGCTCAGTGAGGCGGGCGACTACCGGGAACGCCCTTTTGGGCCGCCCTTCAGCTCCTCGTAGATCGTCGAGGCCTCGCGCAGGATCTCCAGCTAGTGCCTCATCAAGGAACGTTGACGCGGTAACCGTGTCGCGTGGACATCCGGGCTGGTGATCGCGAGGCTGGCCGGTGGAGGTGAGTCATGGCG